>JACQXE010000003.1 GCA_016208915.1 Nitrospirota bacterium
ATCACTGAACGATTTAACCCCTGATGAGGTATACTATGAAAACCTTAAATCTATTCAGGAGGCAGCCTGATGCCTCAACACAACAACAGTCTCAGAGCTTATTTCATGCTTCAGGCTGTCCAAGGGATGGGGTCCACCTCACTTATGCCACTTTATTCAGTCGTGTCAGATACGTTGAAACCTTACACGGTTGTCAGAGGTATTCATGTTCATGAGCTTAGACATTCTGATCCGGAACTTTCTCGCCTATCAACTTTAGAGCTGCTCTCAAGAGCAGAAGACGATTTTGGTAAGTCAATGAAGAGTCTTTTTCTGAAGGATTACCGAACAACAAGGAATAAATGGGCACAAAAAATTAAAAGGGAAATTGGTGCTATAAAAAAGTTGCTTGATTATTATTTTGGGCAATTGACAAAGGCTGTCTTTCAAGATAAGAGATTAATTATTCCGACGAATTACAGATAGGCCTAACAACGCGCTGCAGTGAAATCGCAGCACAAGACGCTTTTTCGGCACGTTGTTGGTTTAAGTAAAGCAAAACAGTTTTAAGGCAAGTTGACGTGATTCAGTGCTGCGATTCACTGAGCTTAGCGTTAGGTGTTAAGGCCTTACTATTACAGATAATTTATCGTGACTTTTGATCTGTATCTTGATAGACTAAATGTCAAATGAGTAAATATGACAAGTTGTTACTGCAAATATGTCGTGGTTCTTCGGATGCAAACATATCGTTTGATGATTTATGCAGCTTGTTAAAGAAATTGGGGTTTGAGGAGCGCATACGAGGAAGCCATCACATTTTCAGAAAAGAAGGCATTGTAGAAAAAATCAATTTACAACGTGATGGAAGCAAAGCAAAAGTTTATCAAGTTCGGCAGGTTAGAAACATAATTTTGAAATATAATTTTGGGGAGGAACTATAGATGCATAAGTACGAGATTATAATTTACTGGAGTGAAGAAGATAGAGTTTACATAGCTGATGTTCCCGAATTACCCGGATGTTCTGCACATGGTAAGACTTATGATAAAGCTTTAGACAGGGCAAAAGAAGCTATTCAATTGTGGATTGACACTGCAAAAGAATTTGGAGATGAGATTCCAGTTCCCAAGGGGCACCGGTTAATGTTTGCGTAATTAAAGCAACTTAAATAACTTGAATATTTTTAGCCAATTCAAGTTGTAGGGGGGAAATATATTCAACAGATATTTTACCCAAAAAACACCTAACAACCAGATGCACGAGAACGAGTGCCACAGGAAGACCGCAGTATAGCGGGTTATAAATTTATACGATGAAGGGGGTAGTGTTATGGGACTCAAGAATTATTTATTATTGATGTTGGCGGTTATTTCATTTCCAATTTATCCACTGATTGCTGAAGCCGATAGCATCACATGGATCGATCAATCTTATAATGTAGGTGCAAGAGTTAGAGTTCTTGACAGTTCAGGAAATCCCAGCTACACATCTGCCGGTGACTCTGGGTTACCACCACTACACATTTTTTTGCAAGGTACTTATTCCTACGACTATGCAGAAAGCTGGATACATAACGAAAATAGTTTTGAGGTGCTTTCTGCAGGAGCATCAACAGCCTCTGCATCTTTTAGTGGTAATTACACGGCAATCCTGCCTATTCTACAGTTAGATTATATTATGACGGATATCAGCGGGAGTTTAGGCTTTCGGGTAGATGATATTACGACTGGCACATCTCTTTTCAATACGACATTTGGGAGTCTATCACATACTACAGATACCGGGATTGTGCAAGTGAACACTCTAATTGGACATGAGATTAGTGTTAGCACATCTGGAAGAGGAAGCGGGAGCTTTAACGTATATTATTCTTCATCGACACCTGTTCCTGTTGCT
Organism: Nitrospirota bacterium; assembly: GCA_016208915.1. GTDB lineage: Bacteria > Nitrospirota > Thermodesulfovibrionia > Thermodesulfovibrionales > UBA1546 > JACQXE01. Next base: position 1,879 of record JACQXE010000003.1, read on the forward strand.
CCTGAGCCGATAAGCTCTATTCTCTTTGTAACAGGTGGGACACTGTTAGCAGGGAGAAGATATTTAAGAAAAAAGAAGAAGGCATAACCATGCGCTGCAGATGAACGAGCGGAATATGTCAATGACATTGAGACACCCCTTATCTGCATTTAGTGTATTTCATCCTCACTCACTGGCAGCAACTTCGGCTTATTAATCCATACTGCCTCGGGGAGTATCGGCGGCACAGGCATTCTTTTAACAAACCGC
>JACQXE010000002.1 GCA_016208915.1 Nitrospirota bacterium
GCTGGAATATGGGTTGCCTAAAAATAAGCGATTATAGGCTATTTGGAAAAGCTGATTTTATTAAAAGCGTGTCATCAAAACCTAAAATGAGAGGTAATCAGGTAAAATACAAAAAGCGGACATTTCTAAATTGGCGGAACATTTTAACATAAAAACCCTTGATTTTTTAACTAAAATTATGTTATTAATTAAAACCAAGTTTTAAACGGTTTAAAAGACAAAAGGAGGAGAAAAGTGCCAGCAAAAGCAGCTAAAAAGAAAAATCTGTCGGTAATCAAAAGAGCACGGCAGGCGGAGAAACGCAATCTGCGCAATGTTCCTGTCCGTTCAAAGATAAAGACACTTTCCAAAAAAGTGGAAGGTGCGATATCCGGGAAAAATAAAGAGCAGATAGAGAAACTCCTGAGAGAAACAACAAAGACCATATATTCTGCTGTATCAAAAGGCATATTGCATAAAAATACTGCTGCAAGAAAAATATCGAGGCTTGCGCGGTTAGCCGGCGCTGCTATTAAAGTTTCAGCAGCCTAACAATCAGATATTCCATAGGGTAGATGCCTCCTGAGGTTTTTATTCTGATGTCTGCGTCATTAAGTAGTTCGAATGCCTTTTGATAGTAATCTCTCTGAGAAGTCGTAGCTTGACCCATCATTCTGCTGTACTCCCAATTGATGGCTCCTAAAAGACCTTGCGGTTCCATGGTCTCGGAAAGCGCTCTATATATCTTGAACACATGTTCAGCATTTTTTTCTCTTAATGCCTGCGTGAGATCAAAGACGCCGTAGTCTCTGTTTCCTTCAACGACCTTTCTTATAGAGTTTATATTGATTTGTTCGCTTCCCAAAAGAGTGAGTTTTTCTATCTCTTGCGATAAGAGCCCCATGTCGGTACCTATAGTTCCTATGAGGTATTCAACAGCTTCATCTTTGATGACGAGACCCTTTTCTCTTGCTTTTTCTTTTATCCACAAGGGCAGGTCTTTTTTCCTTATATCAAGACAGAAGATTTTTATCCCCTGCATATTGCCTATAATCTCCTTTTTTATAGCGCCTGTATTAAGCATAATTAGTACAGCATCAGGAGATGGACGGAGAACATAGGCCTGGAATTTTTTAAAATCCTTTCCTGAGACCTTCTGGAAGTTTTTGACAATTACATATCTCCTTTTTCCGAAGAAAGAGACTGTATTTAGGGTGTTGATTATTTGTTCAGGGGTGGGTTTTTCATCCGCAGAGTCCATATCAAAGACATTGAAGTTGAAATCCATCTCTGACGGAGGCGCTGTCTTTTTAATGGTCGAAAGCGCTTCTTCAAGCGGATAGGTATTGTTTGCATATAGCATGTATGCGACTTCAATCAGCCCTTTTTCTGTTTCATGAAAGAAATTCTTTATACTCACTTATAGGCTATCCCTGCCCTTATTTCTGAAGATAAATTTTTCAGTGCATTTTCGATAGCCTGTTCTTTTGACGCCATGATTTCCTGAATGTTGCCTCCGCTGTAGAAGGATACGATAAATGCGCCTTTATTCCTGAGCTCTATTATCTTTCCATCAGGGCGGGTGAGGAAAAATCTGCCTTTTATGACAATCTCATATTCCACTGCAAGCCCTTCTTTCTCTGATAATGGCTTTAGTTCGAATGACTCTATCACACCACTTATAATGTGTTCTGCGCTTTTCGTGATTGTGATACCGTACTTGGTTAATTCTTCTGCCAGTGCCCTGTGTAGTTTGTCCTCAAGTTTTGGTTCGACAGTTTTGTTCTCTATTTTCCCTATTCTCACAGAATCAAAAGGCAGGGTCTCTCTGCCTTGGAATTTGTAACCGCAACCTGCTAAAAGCAGCAGGTAGCAAGTAACAAGTAACAAGTAAATAATCCCCCCTCGCCCCCCTTTAGTAAAGGGGGGTAAGGGGGGATTTAATTTTAACTTTAAACTCTTAACTTTCATTCAATCTCCAATGACTATATTAACAAGCTTGCCCTTGACTACAAAGATTTTTTTTAAGGTTTTCTGGCCGATTATCTCTTTTATTTTCTGCTCATCGAGCGCCCGATTTTGCACCTCAGCATCAGAAAGCCCTGCCGGCGCCATGAGTTTTGCCCTTACCTTGCCATTAATCTGTATGACGAGTTCTATCTCCTCTTCCTTTGCTATGTTCTCATTCCACGAAGGCCAAGCCCTTTCAAGAATGCTTGGCTTATTCCCTGTCGCTTCCCAAAGTTCTTCTGAGATATGGGGTGAAAATGGGGATAGGAGAAGCAACAACGTTTCTATACTAAACTTTAACACCCTCCAATCATCATCTGTCCTTGACTCAAATGATGTTATCTCATTCACAAGCTCCATCAAAGCCGCAATCGCTGTGTTGAAGTGGTATTCACGTTCGATGTCATTGGTTACACGCTTTATAGTCTGATGAGTCTTTCTCAACAGTGGTGATGAGTGACGAGTAACAAGTGACAAGTTTTTATTTTCATTTTTTAACTCGTAACTCGTGACTCGTAACTTGTGACTGTTTTTAAAGACTATTCCCCATGTCCTGTTCAAGAACCTGTATGCCCCTTCTACCCCCTGATCAGACCATTCGAGGTCCCTCTCAGGAGGAGCGGCAAACAGAGAAAACAATCGTGATGTGTCAGCCCCATATTTATTGATGAGATAGTCAGGGTCTATGACATTCTTTTTTGATTTTGACATCTTCTCGACCCTTCCACGCTCAATGGGCTTTCCACATTTTGTGCATTTTTCATCTTTTACATCCTCAGGGAATAGCCAGCCGTGTTCTGGGCATTTCAGGGTCTCTTTGCATACCATCCCCTGAGTGAGGAGGTTCGTAAAGGGCTCATCGAAACCGGTAATACCAATGTCTTTTATCACCCTTGTAAAGAATCTTGAATAAAGAAGATGTAAAACTGCATGCTCAACTCCACCAATATACTGATCTACAGGCATCCAATAACTTATCTCGAAGCTATCCCCCCTCTGCCCCCCCCTACCAAGGGGGGGATTAAAGGGGGGTGAAGTTGAGAGTTCAGAGTTGAAATTAATCTTACCCTTTGTAAAACAATATCCAATGAAATACCATGATGAATCAACGAAAGTATCCATTGTATCTGTTTCGCGCCTTGCCTTACCTTTGCACTGAGGACAATTCACATCCAGAAATTTCGCTGAATCTGTAAGAGGAGAGCCGCCTGTGCCTGTGAATTTCACATCCTCGGGAAGGATTACCGGCAGTTCTTGTTCAGGGACTGGAACAACACCACATTTCTCACAATAAATTATCGGTATTGGCGTTCCCCAATATCTCTGCCTTGATATTCCCCAGTCACGGAGCTTGTAATTTATTACCCTCTTGCCTAATCCCTTTTTCTCTATGTGCTTTGCTATCTCTATTCTTGCAACATCACTTCTTAGTCTGCTGTATGAACTTGAGTCAACGAGAATGCCTTCATCCTCAAAAGCGGCATTGAGTTCGGAGTTTGAAGTTTGGAGTTCGGAGTTTTCAGGCATAATTACAATCTTAATCGGAAGTTCATACTTCTTTGCGAATTCAAAGTCCCTCTGGTCATGTGCAGGCACTGACATTATCGCCCCTGTTCCGTATTCCATCAAGACAAAGTTTGCAATATAGATGGGAATCTTTTCATCATTAGCTGGGTTAATTGCATAACGACCAGTAAAAAAGCCTACCTTCTCATCAACTTTGCCATAGTGTTCTTTTACTTTTCTCAGAGCTTCTTTATCCGATGCCAGTTTCTCTGTGAGCTGGTGTGTTGGTGCAAGACAGATAAATGTTGCTCCAAAAAGCGTGTCAGCCCTCGTGGTGAATATACGGATTCTTTCGTCCATCCCGGCGACTTTGAAATCAGCCTCAAGCCCCTCGCTCTTTCCTATCCAGTTCTTTTGCATTAAGACGACTTTTTCAGGCCAGCCCTTGAGTTCATCACACGCCTTCAGAAGGTCTTCTGCATAATGCGTAGTACGAAAGAACCACTGCTCCAATTCCTTCTTGATTACGGCCGTATCGCATCTCCAGCATCCGTTGTCAATAACCTGCTCATTTGCGAGAACAGTCATGCATGAAGGGCACCAGTTCACAAATGATGATTTCCTGTATGCAAGCCCTTTTTCATACATCTTCAGGAAGAACCACTGATTCCACTTGTAGTAATCAGGGCTGCATGTCGTAACCTCTCTGTCCCAGTCATAGCCAAGCCCCAGCTGATTGAGCTGTTTTTTCATGTATGCGATATTCTCGTAGGTCCATTTAGCAGGATGAATCCCCTCTTTTATTGCAGCATTCTCAGCAGGCATGCCGAATGCATCCCATCCCATTGGATGGATGATATTGTACCCGCGCATCCTCTTATATCTCGCTATCACGTCTCCGATGGCATAGTTCCTTACATGGCCCATGTGGATTTTTCCTGAAGGATAAGGAAACATCTCAAGGCAGTAGAACTTTTCCTTTGAAGTATCAGGGTCAGTCTTGAAAATGTTCCTCTCGATCCAGTATTTCTGCCATTTCAGTTCGACTGTTTGGGGGTCGTATCTTTCTTCCAATTTATCTCCTGAATTGTATTTTAAGAAAGGGTATGGTTTTTTCGCTTATTCTCGTACCCGACAGATATCGGGGCCTTTGAGTGTCATTCCTGCGAAAGCAGGAATCCAGAAAACTAAAGGGCTGGATTCCGTGTCAAGCACGGAATGACAGAAAAACAATCAGCAAAAGAAACCGCTCAAATACTATACCCTGTCTTAGTTATCAGCACTTATTATATATTTGCAGAGAGGGGATTGACAAGGGAGGAAGATGGCGTGTCTTTATGCGACTAAACATTACATTTCTACGTGCCGACAATTTTATTTATTATTTCTATTACTTTTTTCTCTTCGAATGGCTTTAATATGTAATGATTTGCCCCTGCCTTTAGACATTCTTTTACCCTGTCTATTGAATCAAGCGCGCTTACCATTATAATCTTCAGGTTTTTGTCCTTTGCCCTAAGCATTCTGAGGGTTTCTATCCCGCCTAATTGCGGCATTATTATATCGAGGGTTAAAATATCAGGCGGGTTGGCGCTGTAGAGCTTTAAAACTTCAAGTCCGTTCCCTGCTTCACCGACCACTGTATAATTGTTTTTCTCAAGTATCTCCCGCAGAGATTTTCTCATCTGCTCAGAATCGTCAGCTATCAGAACCTTCTTTAACATGGGAGATTATAGCATATCACTTGTTTGCTTTCGTAACCCTCAGGAGTTCTTCGGTAGTTGTGTCGCCTGACATCACCTTTTTTAAGCCGTCAAAACGCATATCCCTGAAGCCGTTTTTTGCAGCCTCGGCCCTTATCATACCTGCGGTTGCTTTTTGTGTTATCATCTCCCTGATTTTTTCATCTAATACCAGTATTTCATGTATCCCTGTCCTGCCTGAGTACCCTGTATGTTTGCAATTATCACAACCAGCTCCTCTATAAAATTTAAGACCTTCACTTGGTATGTCAAGACTGATTGTGAGAAGTTCAGCCTTGGAAGGCGTATATGCTTCTTTACATTTTGGACAAATTCTTCTGACAAGTCTCTGTGCGATAACCCCAAGGAGCGATGGCGCAAGCAGGAATGGTTCAACGCCCATGTCAGTAAGCCTTGTTATTGAGCTCGGCGCATCGTTTGTATGAAGAGTGCTGAACACAAGATGCCCGGTCAGGGCTGATTCAGCGGCAATTGAAGCAGTTTCAGGGTCTCTTATTTCGCCTATCATTATTATGTCAGGGTCCTGCCTGAGGATTGCCCTGAGGGCATTGGCAAAGGTCAGGTCTTTTTTTGGATTAACCTGCATCTGGTTTATTACGGGGAGTTGATATTCTATAGGGTCTTCTACTGTTATTATATTTTTCTCAACAGAATTTACTTCATAGAGCGCAGCATAGAGTGTTGTTGTCTTACCGCTTCCTGTTGGACCAGTGACAAGTATTATGCCGTACGGCTCCTTGATAAGACTCAGAAAGGTTTTAAAGTTATTTTTTGAAAAATTAAGTTCTTCAAGGCTTACTTTTACATTGGCCCTGTTCAGAAGCCTGAGAACTATTTTCTCGCCGTAAAGAGCAGGAAGAATCGAAACCCTTATGTCGATTTCCTTGTCGTCTATCTTTATTTTTATTCTGCCGTCCTGAGGCTTCTGCTTTTCGGCTATATCAAGTGCGGAGAGTATCTTCAATCTGGAGACTATACCGCTATGCGTCTTTATGGGATAGGTTGCTATATCACGCAGCATACCATCAACCCTGAATCGCACAGAAAGACCAGCCTCACGCGGCTCTATATGTATATCGCTCGCATTGTCTTCAACAGCCTCTATAAGTATTCGGTCTACAATCTTTATTATTGGAAGGTCAGTGCCTGACATCTTCAATTCTTCGATCTCAGTTCTGCTGATAGTTGTGGGTGTTATTGAGAGGAGTGTATCGCCTGATTCGGTTTCAACTTTCATATAATAATGCCTGTTTATTGCTTTTGAGATATCAGAATACGGAGATATGACGGGGATGATCTTGCACTTAGTCGCTGAAGTTACCATGTCAATGAGAAGAATATCAGTTGGGTCTGAAATGGCGAGAGTCAGCTCATCCCCAACCTTAAATATTGGCATAATATTAAACTTTTTGACCATCGTCTCCGATATAGTGTCAAGGACTTCTGGTTTTATTCGGAGACCTTCGAGCCGCATAACAGGCAGGTTGAACTGCATTCCGAGGGCATTGGCAATATCTACCTCTGTTACATAACCAATGTCGATCAGGAAATTGCCGAGTTTTTTATTATCTGCGCCTTGTTTGCTCTGTTCTTTTAATGCTGTTTCGAGCTGACTTTTGGTTATGACACCTTTTTCAATGAGGATGTCGCCAATTTTGAGATTGAGTTCTTTTGTGAACATTCTTCAGTTTTTGTCTTCTGAGTTGAATAACTCGTCAAGCGCGTCTTGAGAAAGCTGGTCACTGTCTGTTTTTTCTTTTTTCTTTGGTTTCTTATCTTTTTTCTCAGAGCTCGATTCCATAAGTTCTTTAATATCTTGATCTGTATATCCGCCTGCCGGTCTGATACCTGCCTGCGGTATGAGCTCTTTTTCAGGCTGAGAAGATGGAGGAGATGATGCTGAAGCAAGGATGGAACCGCATCCTCCGCAGTATTGGTCATCCAGAGAATTACTGAAGCCGCATTTTCTGCAGATATTAGCAATCAGAGAGCCGCAGCGCCTGCAGAATTTTCTAATATCTGAGTTATCCGTTGAACATTTGAAACAAATCATCTTCTGCTAAGTATAGCAATATGTTTTCGTTTTAGCAAAGCAATATAAGCCTTCGGTAGTTATCATGACTGCCTTAATGTTAATTCTTTCTTTTTTGCTATCCTGTATCTCTCAAGAGTATCTTCATCAGCAGGCTGAACCTTCTCACTCCAGGCCGCGTCCTTTTTAAGAACTGTTACAGAAATTTCATTTAAATATCTCGCATCAGAATACCTTGCACAGATCGATGCGGCAATAGGGATGAATCGTTCAGCGTCTATTCCGCATAAGAGCGTTATCGGGCTTCCGCAATTTTCTGCTCTTAGGAGATAATCATTTTTTTCAGCAAGCTCCTCTATCCTGCTGTTGTCTTTCTCGTCTCTCCCGACTATAGCCTTACATGTTGAAGACAGCCTGAAATGTCTTCCGAGTCTAAGAAGATGTAATTCATTCAAAGATGGGTTAGGGTTGTGCATAAGAAGCTCTTTAAGCCTGTTTGAATAGTTCGGCTCTGTAAGAAGACATCCGCCTGCCGGCATGGGATATTCTATCAAGCCGAATTCTTTTGCCAATGCCATCTGCTTTTTTCTTGATCTGCCGTTAAATTCATAAAGCAGTTCTCTGTCAACAATACCATTAATCTCTGCAATGGTAGGCTCCAGCAGTTTTGCGCTTAACGGCCTTAATACAATGCCTGATACTCCGGCATCCTTATCAATCATCGAAAGCGTGTTTCTCATCTGGCTCATCGGCCTTTGTCCAATAACCTCTCCTGTTACTATAAGGTCAGCTTCGAGTATGTTCATCAGCACTTTTGCCTCTTTAAGCATGAGGATTCTGCAGTCAATGCACGGGTTCATATTCCTGCCATGACCATGTTTTGGCTTTTTAACAATCTCAATGAATTTATCTGCAAGGTGGCAGAGTTTTACTTCAAATCCGAATTTTTGTGCAATGGCAAATGGATCTTTGGAACATGAAGACCTGTCGCTGATATCGCAGCCAAAGTGTGTTAGAAAAGTAATTGCGGTGATATCAATCCCCTGCCTCAGCATTGTGAGAATTGCGAGTGTACTGTCAAGACCGCCTGAAAAAAGGGCTATTGCCTTTGCCATATTTTTTATCTCTACCTCAATCTTTTGTAAGAGAAAGGCATGATATTTTCGCTCATTCTCGGTCGAAACGACCTCCGAGGATTTTGCCTACCCCTCTTTTGTTCCCCCCTTGCCAAGGGGGGAATTAAGGGGGGTCGTCTGTCGGAATATCGGCAAAATAAACCGCTCGAATGTCACGCCTTTCTCTTTTGCGTCTATTTTAAAACATTTTTTGCAACTATTTATATCAGCCCAGCCATTTTTCAATGAGAAACCTTGCTCCCTCTTTATCCATCGGCTGGTTTCCTGAGCCGCATTGCGGGTCATGAACACATGATGGGCATCCATCCGAGCAATCGCATTCAGTTATGACCATTAATGCAGACCTGAACCATTCTTCAATCACATCAAAAGCCCTTTTTGTTAATCCTACTCCTCCTTCGTATCCATCGTAAATAAATATGGCAGGCTCTTTAAATCCTGGATAGAAGGGATAGCTAAGACCTCCTATGTCGCCTTTATCGCACAGTGCAAATAAAGGCATGCATGATATTATTGCATGTTCAGCTGCATGCAAAGTGCCTGCCAGGTCATAGCCAAGGGAGTCTATTGTCTTTTGTATTTGTTTATCGATTTTTATCCAAATGCCTTCTGTCTCAAATATATATTCAGGCATATTAAGTTCATGCCTTGATATCCTTGTCCTGTCAAATATGCTTTTTTTATCATAGCCTATTACTCTGTTCTTAATCCTTAGAGTGCCGCTGAAAACTTCCAAACTTCTCATCTTCTTGACTTCTCTTTTCTCTATTACCTCTGTCTCATTCTTTGTGCGCGCCTGCGTATAATAGGCGGCATCTACTTCCCTGCAGATTACTTTTCGTTCTTCAAGGAGAAGTTCTGTCACTTTATACTGTCTTCCCCAGTGAAGATATATTCCTCCTGGGAACCCCTCTCTGAAGACCCTTTGACCGCTAAGCTCTCCTATATGTCTGCCGGACTCATCTAAAATATCAAAAGAACTTCCTATCGCTCTTATTTCAACCTCTCTGTGAGGCATCCTCCTGCGTGAAAACCAGATGTTTCCATTTTTGCCGGGATTAAGTAGCTGCTCAGCCACAAGCTCATCAATAACAGGCCTGAGCTTTTTGACATCATAGATCTTATCATCAGCTTTCAGGTATATCTCTGAAGATGCACATGGAAGATGTTTTTTAAGGACGTTTTTATTTTCAGGATCAATAACGCCTGCCTCATGGGTTTTTCCAAAAAACGCATCAGGATGCCTCATAAAATAGTGGTCAAGCGCATCCTCAAGTGCAATCATTGCAATAATGGATTCCTGCCCGTGCCTTCCGACCCTTCCTGCCCTCTGCCATGTGCTCGAGATTGAGCCGGGATAACCGACAAGTATGCATGCATCAAGCCCGCCAATGTCCACGCCAAGTTCAAGTGCGCTCGTTGAGATAACTCCGAGGAGTTCTCCGCTGAAAAGCCTCTGCTCTATCTCCCTTCTCTCCCTTGGAAGAAATCCTGCCCTGTAAGGACTTATCTTCTTCGCAAATTCCGGCGCTTTATCCAGTGTCCATTTATATATAAGCTCTGTTATCCTTCTTGCCTTTGTGAATACTATTGTCTTTAATCCTGCCTGAAGACACTCAATAAAAAACCTTGTTGCCTCTGTGTACGGGCTTTCACATGGATTTATGAATATGAAATGTTTTCCTTCGCATGGCGCCCCGTTTTCTGTTATTGCCTTAAATGGAAGCCCAATAAGATCTTCAGCGAGTGTGAGAGGGTTAGCAATGGTGGCAGAACATGCGATGAATTGTGGATTCGAGCCGTAGTAGTTGCATATCCTTCGTAGTCTTCTGAGGACATGCGCTACATTAGAGCCGAATACACCTCTGTATGTATGAATTTCATCCACTACAATATATCTGAGTTCTTTAAAAAAAACTTCCCATTTTTTATGAAAGGGGTTCAAGGCAAGATGAATCATATCAGGATTTGTAAATATGACATTAACGCGCGGAGGAAACTCTGTTTCCCCCGCGATCCCCTTTTGAAAAGCCTTTCGTATCTTTCCCCTTCTGTATGCTGTTGTATCTCCGTCATAGACCTCGGCGCAACGCAAGGGGGATCTCATCATCCTCTTCGTCCTTGTCACACTATTGCCAGGAGTATCCACCCCCCTCTCTACCCCCTTGGCAAGGGGGGAATTAAAGGGGGGTGTAATCCCTACATTCTCGAAAAGCTCATTAAGGTTTTTTACCTGATCCTGCTCAAGACCTTTTAAGGGAAAGATGTATAGAGCAGTTGTTTCAGGATTCTCGATTATTGACTCGATTACAGGGATGTTGTATATAAGGCTTTTGCCGCTTGCAGTGGGCGTCATGACAACGACATTCTCACCCTGCCTTATGAGGTCAATGGCTTCTACCTGATGACTGTAAAAGAACTCAATGCCCTGTTTTTTGAAGACTTCCCGTAATTTTTCATTTAAGTCAAGCTTTCTGTATTTCGGCTCTATATATGAGATATATTTGATATGATTACCACCTCTGTATCAACATTTTTTTGACACCAGCGCTTATATATGGTACAATAAAACTACTATATGGCTGAACTTCTTATACATGACAAGGTTGAAGACAAACATCGGCGGTATAATCGAGACTAAGATATGGTCAGTTCCTAAATCAAAAGATAAACCGCATGGGTATAAATACTCTCTGGTGTATATCAGGCGTGGTAGCCGTGTTTTAGGGTATGACAATGCAGAAACCAAGGGAGACCATAGGCATTATGGCGATAAGGAACTGCCCTATAGGTTTCAGGGCATAGATAAACTTTTTGAAGATTTTTACAGAGACTTAAGAGAGGTGATGAGCAATGAGGATTAAAAACGTAACCATTGGGATAAAAAGCATTGAGGAAGTGCTTAACAATGCAAAGGATGTTATGAAAAGGCTTGAACGTGGAGAGAAGGTCAGGAAAAGAAAGTCGGGCATATACTTTGAGAGCCTTGAAGTAATGAGAAAGGCAATAACGCCTGAGAGGGTGAAAATCATTCAGGTTATTAAGGGAAGACATCCTAAATCCATTTATGAGCTTGCTAAACTGCTTAACAGAAACCTTAAGAATGTTGCAGATGATGTCCATTACCTTGCAGAAATAGGACTGCTTGAGCTTGAAAAGGCAAAGAGTAACGGCAGAGAAAAGACAACGCCTTTGGTAAATTATGATAAGATTTTGCTGGAGATACCTGTATAGGGGGCAGATTAATTGAGATAAGCTGAAAAAAGTGGACACCAAAGTTGAGTAAAATAACTTAATGGAGGTGTCAAAGGATGGAGAGAATACCGTATGGGAAGTACACAAAGGAGTTTAGGCAGGAGGCAGTAAAGCTTGTGATTGAAGGAGGGTTATCAATACCTGAGGCAGGGAGACGGTTATCATTGGCTCCTTCAACGTTAAGTCATTGGGTAAAAACATTTAAGGCAGGGAAGCTTGCAGCTATAGGCAAAACACACCGGCCGTTGAGCGACAGGGAAATGGAAATAGCAAAGTTAAAACGAGAGTTGGCCGAAGTAAAGATGGAATGTGACATACTAAAAAAAGCAGCAGCGTACTTTGCGAAGGAGTCGCAGCGAGGTGCGCGATGATAAATCAACTGCGGCTCAAACACCCAGTCCCGTTTCTTTATCGTGTATTGAATGTATCGGTAAGTGGATATTACACATGGCTTAACAGGAAGCCCTCAAAGAGAGCACAGGAGAATGCAAGGCTGGAAGTAGAGATTCAAAGAGAACTAGGAGCACATGTGGGCCTGAGCGGTTACAACAGGAATTAGCGGAACAGGGAATTAAAGCAGGGGTATGCCGTATACGCAGGATACGCAAAAAGCTCGGCATTCAATGCAAACAGAAAAAGAAATTCAAGGCAACGACCGATTCTAATCACAAGTTACCTGATTCAGGGCGGCGGCGTTAGTCTTTTAGAAAAGGGTAGTCGCATAATCAGTGCTGATTGGCATAGATTTATGTTGCGCGGTAAAGAGGTGTTTAGACCCCATATAGATATTCGTGGAGTTGTAAAACATTGGCCATGGAGATAAAAGTGAAAGAACAGCGGGAATTTAATAAAATACTACAAAGTTTATGTAAGAGCGCTCGAGATGGCGTGCTCACATTGAAAGATTTTCACAGGCAGTGGCCAGAAGAAGCTAATACTAATCTTTTTTTTAAACAATTATACGAAGATATTGAAGATGGAGTAGAACACATACCTGGTTTTATCTTCAAACGCGGTGTTGACTATAAATCTTGGCATAACTCAGAGTCATATCTTATCCTTTATTTAGATTTTATTTTGTTAGGTTTTGATAAAAGTGCTGATGAATTGCAACAGTGTCGTAGTTTTGTGCTTGAGCAAGAAAAACTTTCTGAGGAGATTATAAAAGATAGAGTAAAGGAATATTTTAGTGAATAAATTAGAAAAAGGTGTCAGGTCTTGACGGGCTGTTGCCCAAATCATCCAGAGAGATTGAATACCTGTTATAATTAATGCGGCAGAAATCTGATACAAAGGAGAATATAACTCTATGATGAGCTATCAGCCACCGCCGCAAGAGAAGC
>JACQXE010000010.1 GCA_016208915.1 Nitrospirota bacterium
CACAATTTTAGTTCTGAACGGAGATTCATTCTGCCCGGTGGATTTATTAAAATATATTGAATTTCATAGACAGAAAAAGGCGCTTTTGTCAATTGCAGTTTTAGAGTCCAATGAAACAAGCGATTTTGGTCAAATCGTTTTAGATGAAAATGAGCAAGTAATTAGTTTTAAAGAGAAAAGCAATTCTAATGAGAAAACTTTTATTAATTCAGGAATATATCTTTTTGAAAAACAAATTCTTTCCATGATACCAACAGGTATTAAGTATTCTCTTGAATATGACCTTTTCCCGAAATTGGTGGACAAGGGCCTATACGGGTTTCGTTTCCATGGGAAATTTATCGACATTGGCACTCCGGAATCGTATCTCTTGGCAGAAGAGTTCTTTAGCGGGGACTGTACATGAGCATCGCAGCTCCGTACTTATATATGAGAAACTTTTTTAAGCAAATCGACAATCATTTTTTTTGTTTATTTTTCTTCGCTGTCGTACTTATTGCTGTGATGCTGCCTTATTATGCAGATGGCAGTCCTGCCCTTGCTTTTAGTGACCAACGGAGTAAAGACAATCTGCTGACGGCAATAGGCGAAGAGCAAAAGGCAAAAGGGCAAAAGGCCAACGAGATTATATTTGTCAATATAAGTTTTAATGATCTGGCTGTAGATTTAGCTGAGATAGAAAGTAAGGCGAAAGGCGAAAGGCGAGAGGCTGAAGGTCTGAGGCAAGAGGCTGGAGGCAAAAGACTGACAAGTCAGAAGCCAATATTGGTTAAATTAGATAAAAAGGGCAAAGGAAAGTTTAAGGTTAAAGATAGCGGGGTATATGAGTTTTGGATTAAGAATGGTCAGGGGTTTGAGGCTGGAGGTTGGAGGTTAGAGGTAAAGATTGATGGAGAGAAATTGAAGGGTTGGGAAGGAAGGAAAGGTAAAAAATGGATAAGGGTGGGTGAAAAGGAGTTTGAAAAGGAGTTAGATAGTTGGTTTGATTGGTTGAAAGGGAAGCACAGGATTACAGTTACAAGTCAGGAGATAGCAGGTAGGACTTTTTCAAAAGAGGAATTTAAAAAAATAGTTCAGAACCTGGAGATTGTGATTGTATCCAAAGATAAGATGAAGGAATATGAGAACCTGCTTAAATCAAAGGATATTGGTTATCTCTTTTATGTGGATAAAGAGAAAACAGAAAATATGCTTAAGGATGAGGAAAGATTGAAAGATATTAAACTTAAGAAGGATAATCCATTCAGGATAGGCAAACAGGAATTTTATATACCGAAGGATGGAAGTTATTCTGTTAAGGCGTTGATAAAACCAAAGAGAGATTTTCTGGAGGGTGATTTTGTTAGTAGTATTAGTAGCAGGAGTAGTAATATAAGGGTCTTCTTAGATGCCCTTTCGGGCTGGGATGTTAAGGCATTGAATACTACCTATAAACAGAGCGCCTCAGAAGATGGGTTATATATTGATGCATATTTCCAAGACAAAGGGGATATGAAAGAGTCTATCGTTTTAACTAAAAAATTTCCTGCTGATATAAGCATCAAGGAAAGGCCATATCTGACATTTTCCTGTGAAATGGAGGACTTGGGGATTCAGGAGATAGAGATAAATATTAAATTAACTGATAAAACCAAGTGGTTTTCATTGTTCAGGACAAAAAAGATAAGGTTGAAGGCAGATAATAAACAATATGTTATTAACCTGTATCATAAGGCTAAAGATATATTTGGTAAAGGGACCGCCCGCAACCTGTCTATTAGTGAAATAACCCTTAAATTTAAAAAGAAAGATGGTGTGGATTTATCAAGGGAAAAGGATAGACATGTTTATCCTTTCAGATTTAAGGCCATTGCTTTTTTAAAGACGCCGCCAATACTGGTTGATTTTAAAGACAGGTTATTTGCTTATTTACCTGATAATTACTATTATTTTGATGTAAATGGTGATTTAAGAAGCGTGGACTTTCCGGAGCAGATTCCATCATGGAATGTAAAGGATGTTTACAGATTACACCTGAATAGATTTATTGATTTAAAGGAGACCCTTGTATTGTCATTAAACTTTCCTAAACCGTCAATGGAGGATTGGAGGGAAGGGTGGAGGTTTGAGGATGGGGAATGGCAGACAGAATTCCCGCAGGAATGGAAGGTTCTATTAAGCCTTGATTTTGATGGGGATGAAAAAGAGGACGGTAAGATTGAAACATTTGTTCCCGCCGCTGGTTTAAGCGATGGTAATTTATTGCTAACAATTAGAGCATATGAGGAGATAAAAAAGAGATTTACTGATAAGAAATATTATAATCTTTTATCTATAGGCGTAAGTCAATCGGACGATAAGCAAATACTTTATCAAACTGTTATGAGTAAAAGGCTAATTAGATATAGAGAACACATATACAAACAATCTGATTTTAAAGTTGGTGATAGTGTGCTGGAGGTTGATGGGAAAATTTATAAATTACCCTTAGAGGCTAAAGGTGAAAGGCAAAAGGCAAAAGACAAAGATAACAACTGGATAGAATTGAATAATATCTATTTGAAGGAGGGCGAACATAGCCTTAATGTTTTTGAAAACGATAGATTTAAGGTGGAGATGGTGGAGATAAAACCAATTAGTTCCATTAGTTCTATTGGTTTTATTTGGAGTTCCCCCGGTTTAGTAGACACAATTAAAGGTAAAATTGTAAGCAAAGGAGGAAGTGTCTATGTCGAACCGGAGGTACACAGAGGAGTTTAAATCTGAGGCAGTCAAACAGGTAAGCGAAAGAGGCTACAAAGTTAAGGATGTTTCAAAGCGGCTTGGCATATCAACAAAGAGCATGTACGCATGGCTTATGGAAGCAAAGGGAAATAAGGGACGGCGGAACCTAAATGTGAACGAGGATATTAGGCAGGAAAACCTGCGGCTTAAGGCGGAACTGAAGCGGGTTGAAGAAGAGCGAGACATCCTAAAAAAGGCCGCCGCGTACTTTGCCAAGGCATCCCGGTAAGGTACGCATTTATCTTGGAGTATCGGCAGGAGTTTCGGGTAGTGTCGATGTGCCGGGTTATGAGGGTGCACAGGAGCGGGTTTTATGCGTGGTTGAAGGAACCGGAGTCTGCTCGGAAGAAGGAGGAGCAACGCTTGGTTACTTTGATTCGGCAATCCCATGAGGCAAGCGACTGTTCCTATGGCAGTCCGAGGATTACGCGGGATCTTCGGGAGATGGGAGAGCAGTGCAGTGAGAATCGGGTGGCGAGGCTGATGCACAATGAAGGACTTCGGGCAAAAGTAGGATATAGGAGACCTCGCTATAAGGCTGGAAAGCCCGCATTGGTAGCTGTAAACAGACTTGAGCAGAATTTTCAAGTAGAAGCGCCTGACAAGGCATGGGTTACAGATATTACATATATAAGGACATGGGAGGGCTGGTTGTATTTGGCAGTGGTGCTCGATCTGTTTTCGAGGATGGTTATAGGCTGGTCAATGAAAGCGACATTAGGAAGGGAAATAGTTCTTGATGCATTACTTATGGCGGTATGGCGACGCAAGCCAAAAGGGAAAGTGATAGTACATTCTGATCAGGGCGCTCAGTATGGCAGTGAGGATTGGGTGAGGTTCTGCAGAGATCATAACCTTGATCCCAGCATGAGCCGGCGGGGCAACTGCTATGACAATGCAGTGGCTGAATCTTTTTTTAGCAGTCTTAAAAAGGAGCGTATCGGTAGGCGCATCTACCGGACGAGGCAGGAAGCAAAAGCAGATGTCTTCGATTACATAGAGATGTTTTATAACAGGACAAGGCGTCACAGTTATCTTGGACAGGTCAGTCCTTATGACTTCGAAAGGGTAGCTTGTGGTAATCTATGAATGTCTACAAAATTGGGGGAACTCCAGAGCCGCCGAAGATAGAATTTAGAAAGATAAATCCAACGAGATATATTGTAGATGTTAAGAGTGCAAAAGGGCCATTTACTTTAGTATTCAGCGAGAGCTTTCATGAGGGATGGAAGGCCTTTATAAGGCCAGTTCAAAGTTCAAAGTTCAAAGTGAAGAGCCATGGTCTGCATTATGGAGCACATGGAAGGATAGAGGCAGAAGAATAGAGATTAATGACCATTTTGTGGTGAATGGGTATGCAAATGGGTGGATAGTGCCAGTAGAAAAGTTCAAAGTTCAAAGTTCAAAGTTGAAGGCAAAGAAGATCTAAAAGATTTTCAGATTGTGCTTGAATTTAAGCCTCAGAGGTTGTTTGAGACAGGATTGATAATCTCTGCAACGACTCTTCTGGGCTGTATTGGATACTTGGGATATGATTTCAGGAAAAGAAGGCAGCTAAAAAGAAGGAATTTAAAGTAATTGGAATCGGGATATAAAAATTATAAAAAACTTTTCTGGGGTATTATTCTCCATCCACTTATTTTATGGATTGCCCTTGCCCTGGGCTATAATTCATATAAGGAGTTAATGTGTGAGATTGAGCCTCTTAGCGGGGAGGTGAAAGATTCTATTAAAGCCGTTTTCCCATGGGCAATTCTAATTTTTTTATGTTTATATTCTTTTTTCTCAATAAGAAGAAAAACGAGTAGTATATTTTTGCCCTTTCAGCAATATGTATATATCATAACAATTTATGCAGGATTGCTAAATCTATTTTTCTTTTCAAAAGGGAAGGATGTTCTTATCCCTCTGAATCTTTCAGTCCTTTATCTTGTATTACTTTTAATTTTTAGGGGTTTTAACAGATTTTTGTTTATTAGACATTTAAAGTTTATACAGTCCTCAAAATTACATGACTGGGTACCCCCGATCGTTAGCAGGTTTTTAGTGGCTTATTTACCAAAAGCGCATGCATATATTAAAGAAAAACCTTCTGCACCTTTTATTATTGCCTTTATGGTGCTTTTAATAATATGTGTCTTTCTTTTGATTTTCAAGGCAGAAAAGGCTGCAGAACAGTTGGCTAATATTGCGTATTTTGCATTGGTTATTGGAGTGGGGATTAAAGTATATTGGATGATTAAATATGGTGAAAAAGATGAAAAAGAATGAAAACTGTCGAAATATCCCAAGGCCTTTTTTTGAAATATATTATTTTATCCTGTCTGTTTGAGGTAAACTGAAAAAAGTGGACACCAAAGTTGAGTAAAACAACTTAATGGAGGTGTGAGGATGGAAAAAATACCTATACGAAGGAGTTTAGGCAAGAGGCAGTAAAGCTTGTAATTGATGGGGAGTTATCAATACCTGAGGCAGGGAGGCGGTTATCACTGGCATCACTGAGTATATAGAAGTTTTCTACAACAGACAAAGAAAGCAGAAACGGCTGGGGTATTTATCTCCTGCCACTTATGAAAAACAGTTCTATGAAAAAAGGATTGCGGCATGAGTCAATTGGTGTCCACTATTGATATCAGATCTCAATGTGGTTGAAAAAATTGCCGTTATCGCATATTTATTATTACTGATTGGGGTTGGCAGGGAGTTATATTACATAATCAGAGACAACAGAAAAAATGATATCACATTTTAGGAAAAAGATTAACTTGGCAGTCGTTGTTCCATTATTTCTGCTGGTATTCCTTTTTGCTACAGATTTTGTTGGGGAGCATATGGCAGGTGATGCCATCCATAGGGATATTGCTGTCCATAGATATTTTAGTATTCCGTTGGTTGGATTTAGCCTGGGGCTGATGGTTTTTGTAGGTGTTCTTAAAAAAGGGTGGAGGCTGCCGTCTGCCCTGGCTGATTTTTTGAGTAGAAAATCGTTAGGCATTGTCATTGCATCTTCCGCAGTATTTACTATTTTTTTTTCCGCTGTTCTTATCCTAAGATATACGAGCTTTCATACGAGTGTTTATGAACTTGGAGGATACGATAACAAGATCTGGCGTATATCAGAGGAACTGTCTTTAGGTAAGAGTCTAATTGTTGCTGCAACAGGGCACTTCCAGCCGATACTGATTCTGCATGGGTTGCTTTATAAGATTAACAATTCACCAGTAGTAATCCTGATAGTTCAGGTTTTAACCGTTGTATCAGGAGTTATACCATTGTATCTGCTTGCTAAGGACATCCTTAAGGAATCTGTGTGGACATTGATGATTATCCTTCTTTATCTACTATACCCTCCGGTAGAATTTAACAGCATAGCAGATTTTCATCCTGATCATTTTTATATTCCTTTATCATTGTGGGCTTTTTACTTTGCTGTTAGGAAGAATTATCTGATTTCTGTTTTGATGATAGGACTTGGAGCATTGTCCAAAGAACCATTGCTGCTTGGCGCTTCTTTTTGGGGGTTATACCTTATATTTAATGCGAAACGTTATTGGCTGGGCTCATTTTCATTTATAGTTTTTATTTTGATTTTTTTTGTAGTTGTCCTTTACATACAACCTCATTTGGATCCAGGTCTGAAGAAACATAATATTAATATATTGCAGACAGAAAGTTTTTCTTATATGACTGACGCTGTAAACTATCCAAATGCAATATTTTCCGGCATATTTAAGGGGTTGATGAGAAAACTTCTCTTTTTATTTTTTATTCTGACGCCTTTTCTTTTCCTGCCCCTTTTAGGCTGTAAAGAGTTTTTGCCTGCAATTCCCCTTTTGGCAATCCCGTTTTTGTCTTCAAATCCTGCTCATTCCAATATAGAAAGCCAGTACACTGCAGGTATAATCGCACCTGTTTTTGTTGCATTTTTGGTCGTATTAGAAAAAATAAAGAATAAATCGGGAACTCGATACGCTGCTGCAATACTATCGTTTGTTACAGTAATGGTGGTTACATTTCATATAGCTAAAAGCCCTTCGCCTTTTTCCATAAATTTTTGGAGTCAACAATGGTCAGACACATGGAATTACAGTAACTATATATCCGGAGAGCATGAAAAGGCGATAAGGAATGTTGTTTGCCGCATTCCGGATGACCGCAATAAAGTGGTGGTTACGCAGAGTAATATCAATAACAAGTTGCTGTCTCACAGATTTGAGTACCGCGGCTTTCCTTATGAGTGGGAAGATGCAGATTATATTCTGTTGGATATGAAGAGGCCGCTTATGGTTGCAGACCGTATAGATGAAAAGGCATATATGGATGAGTTGAAAAAGCTGAGGAATAATCCCGGTTTTCAAATGGATTTTATGCAGGATGGTGTAATGGTATTTAAAAAAATAGGCAAGGCTAAAACAACCTGAACATTACTGATGTTTAGTGCAATAAGTTTTACGATTGCTGTTACTTTTCTCGGGCAGATATTAAATTTTCTGACAGATGTATTCATAGCCAAATATTTTGGAACAAGCTGGAAGGCTGATGCATACATTCTTTCCCTTCTTCTCCCTGTCGTTATTTATGATCTTTTTATAGGAGCAATAAACGCTTCATTTGTCCCCTTATATGTGAGCCGCCAGAAGACAGGAGATTCTCAGAAATTTTTCAATACCGTTCTTAATTCAACAGCGCTTGTAACACTGCTCATAGGCATAGTGGTTATCCTGATTGCTCCTTATTTTATCAATCTTATCGCAACTGGCTTTTCTCCTGAGGCGCGAAAATTAACTGTTGTCCTGACGCGCCTGCTGTTTTTTCTTGTGATCAGCATGCCTGTTGCTGTGGTATTGTCTAATCTGCTCAATGCCCATAATTATTTTGTTGTCCCTGCCATGGGCAAGGCCATGAATTTTGGCAGTATTGTTCTTGCGATAATTGTCTTAAAAGAATTAGTGGGCATATTTTCCTTGGTTATCGGGTTTTTTATCGGCAGCCTGCTTTTCATTGCTGTGCAGGTTTATCTTGCCCGCAGGATTGGAATAACTTTTACATCAGGAATACTGATAACTCATCCTGCCTTCAGGGAGATGGGCATTCTTAGTTTACCATTGATGATAGCATCAATGGTAAACTATGCCAATATATTTATAGAGAGGAGTGTTGCAGCAAGCTTCAGCGAAGGAAGTATTGCATCGCTTAGCTATGCCTTCAAGGTTGTTAACATCCCTGTAAACATGCTCATCCTTAGCTCTGTAAGCGTTATTCTGCCCTTACTTTCCAGATATGCAGATGAAAGGGATATTGGTAAATTCAATGAATTGCTTCTTAAAGGACTGAAATTAATATCATTCGTGATGGTCCCTGTAATTTTTGGAATGGCTATGTTCAGGGTGCCTCTTATTAGACTATTATTCGAAAGAGGTGAATTTTCTTCCCATTCAACCGAAATTACAGCCTCAGCCGTACTTTTTTATGTGCTTGGCATACTAGGGCTGTCTGCTGTTACTCTGCTGACAAGAGGTTTTTATGCAATGAAAGATATAAAAATTTTGAGCGGAATTAGCATGACTATGGTATGTGTAAATATTATGCTCATAATTATCATGAGCAGGCTCTTTGGTTTCATAGGCATACCGTTGACATTCACAATAACGTATATCATCTATATGACGACTATGATGGTATTTCTTGAAAAGAGACATAAAATGCATCTTGTAGTCCCCTTTATTAAAAGCTTTGCAAAGCATCTTTTTGCTTCTGGCATTATGGCAGTGTTGCTAATAACATTTTCAATTATGATAGATTATCATTCCTTCAATTCATTTTCAGAGCAATTGTTTTATTTGATTCTGGTTGCGATTATCGGTTCAGTCTCATACATATTTGTATCAGTATTTTTGAATGTCAGCGAAGTTAATCTTGTCATTGATAAATTAAAAGCTGTGAGGCATAAATTATCAGACAGATAAAAGAGAGAATGTTGCAATTGAAGAAATCATGAACGAGCTGGTGTCAGTTATCATTCCAACATATAATCGCGCCGACTTTTTGCCGCAGACAATACAGAGCATACTTAACCAGACTTATCAAGATTGGGAGTTGATTGTTGTGGATGACGGCTCGAAAGACATTACAGAAGATATAGTAGATGGGTTTAAGGCAAAAGACAGAAAGATAGAATATTTTTATCAGGTCAATAAAGGGGCAGGAGCAGCAAGGAATTCGGGGATAAGAAAATCCAGTGGCAATTATATCGCATTTCTTGATTCTGATGATGAGTGGCTGCCTGAAAAACTTGAGAGACAGGTAGACTTTATGAGGAATAATCCCGAATATGACTTCTGTTACACTGCTGACAAGGTTGTATCGAGTGACAATCAGGTCAGGATAAAACGATACAGGAACATTGCGGATCTGTCATCCATAAAGCTGGCTGGCATAGGGATAGGCGTCCCGAGTTCCCATTTATATAAGAGAGATGTGTTTGAACGGCGTTGGGTTGTTTGATGAGAATCGCATGTTAATTGGCGCCAATGAGGACAATGAATGGAGTATAAGGGGATATTTCTTGAAAGGTTTTTATCTGGATGAACCGCTTACTGTGTATAAAAAGCATGAGGGGCAGGTAACAAAAGAAAATATTGGTGGAAAGATCAACAACCAAATTAGGTGCTTGGATTATATCATACATAAAAATATCAGTCTAATTTCCCGTGATAAACATGCCTTGATATTCAGGCTGCAACAGTTAGGACATCTATGCATTCTCGGTAAAGAATACAGTCAGGCGGTATATTATTTTAAAAAAGCATTGAGAAATGATCCTTTTAATCCAAAGTCAATTGCACTTTATGCCATAGGCCGATTTTCCCCTTTTTTATACAAATTTATTGCGAGGCTGGGAGATGCCGTACGCTTATAGGAATCTTTTTGTAAGAATCATAGCATTTTTTGTTGATATTATCGGCGGGGTTCTTTTTTTATGGATGAAAAAGCATGCAGGAATAGGTGAAAAGCCGATAAATAAGATTCTGGTCGTTAAACTGGACCATCTTGGCGATTGTTTTTTGATGAATCCAATTTTTAAATGCTTGAATGAAAGATTCCCAGATGCAGTGATTGATGTCTTGTGCCTTGAATTGACAAGTCCTATATTTGAGAAGAATCCATATATAAGAAAAGTAATATCATTTAATTATTTTAGAAACTGTAGAGAATCAGGGAGAAAGGCGTCTTTAAGAGAGACGTTTACATTGAGCAGGACTCTGAGAAAAGAGGACTACGATGTATTTATAGATGCAAGAGGAGAGCCATTTATAAGCCTTCTGGGTTTTTTAATCGGAGCTAAATACAGATTAGGATTTGGAAAAGAGGAGATTTTGGGGTTTTTGTATACGCATCCCTTAAGCTGTAATCCACACGAACATGAAATAGCAAAATATAAAATTGTTTTAGACGCCTTAGGCGTAGCTGTTAATATGTGGGAACCCAAAATTTATATTAGTGAAAATGAAAAATTAAATGCGCAGCAATTGTTAAAGGAGTTCTCTGGTAAAGGTATTATTGCTTTTCATATAGGAGCTGGATTGCCATATAAGATGTGGCCTATCGAGAAGTTTATTGATTTTATACTAAAATTGCTTGAACACTATAATTATGAAGTAATCTTGCTTGGAGGTGAAAGCAATAGACAGTTTTCCATAAAAATTATTGAAAAAGTAAAAAGCAAAAAGGTTAAAGATTTGTCAGGAAGATTGTCAATAAGAGAATCATATTATTTCCTGTCTAAGACAGATATTTTCATAGGCAATGATTCGGTATTAGCACATTTTGCAGGCTCATTAAATATCCCAACGATAGAATTGATGAACAGTGCTGTTGAACAAAGACGCTGGCAAGCAATAGGGCAGAGAGTTTACGTCTTATCAGGTTTTGATAAAAATCACAAGTGTCGGCTTGATAAATGTCATTATCCTTGCCAGAATATGCAAGCAATTAGCGTTGAAGATGTTTTTAGTGTCTTTTCTGAGATTGTAAATAAAAATAAAGGGTAATAAAAACATTGGAATCGCACAAGAAACATATCAGCATTGACTGCAGGATGATTAATGCCTCTGGTATAGGCACTTATCTGCGCAATCTGGTGCCGGGGATAATTAATGCATCTCAGGACATAAGGTTTTCTCTTCTATGTAAGAAGGATGCCATGTCTATTTTCCCGTGGACGCATGCAGACAATGTTAGTTTGATTGATTGTCAATCCCCTATTTATTCTATTAATGAACAGTTTGAACTGCCAAGAAAGATTCCTGCAGAGACCAATGTTTTCTGGTCACCTCATTATAATATTCCTTTATTTTATAGCGGAAAGTTGGTAGTGACAGTGCATGATATTTTTCATCTCGCAATGCCGCAATATGTCGGAGGTTTGCATAAGAGGCTTTATGCCAGATTGATGTTTACTGCAGTAAGGCGCAAGGCAGATTCAATTATATGTGTTTCTCACTTTACAGAGAGTGAGTTAATGAGATTGACAAACAAAGGTTATCAAAAAATCAATGTGATTTATAATGGGGTTGATGAGTTGTGGTTTGGTATTAAAAAAATGCAAAATCCTCACGGAAGGGCATTTATACTTTATGTCGGCAATGTTAAACCCCATAAAAATCTTAAGGTTTTAATCCAAGCTTTTAATTTGATTGTAAAAAAAATTCCACATGACCTTGTAATCATCGGGAAAAGAGAAGGTTTGATTACACCCGACAAGAAGGTTGTTGGCGTGGTAGCTAATTTGAATCGAGTGCACTTTATTGGTAGTGTAGAGGATAATACATTACAGCAATATTTTGCACATGCAGACGTATTGGTTCTGCCATCGATGTATGAAGGTTTTGGCTTACCGCCACTCGAAGCTATGGCATGCGGATGCCCTGTTGTGGTTTCTAAGGTTGCAAGTTTGCCTGAAGTCTGTGGAGATGCAGCATATTATATTAACCCGTATGATGTTAATAGTATTGCTGATGGCATCTATGATGTTATAACAAAAACTGACTTAAAAGAAACATTAATAACGAAAGGTCTGCAAAGGGCAAAGATGTTTAGTTGGGAAAAGTCGGCAAAGGAACATATTAAGGTTTTTGAAGAAGTATTGAATTCATGAAAACAGCTATTGTCCATGATTGGTTAATAACTTATGCTGGTTCTGAGAGGATCCTTGAGCAAATCCTTCGTCTTTATCCCGAAGCTGACCTGTATAGCCTGATTGATTTTCTGCCTGAAAGCGAAAGGGAGTTTATTCTAAATAAAAAGGTCAATACATCTTTTATTCAGAAACTCCCATTTGCAGGCAAAAAGTATAGGAACTATCTCCCCTTTATGCCCCTCGCTATTGAGCATTTCGACTTATCTGAATATGATGTAATACTATCTTCATCCCATGCGGTTGCAAAGGGAGTTCTGACAAACTCTAAACAACTACATATATGTTACTGCCATACGCCTATAAGATATGCGTGGGATTTGCGTGACCAGTATTTGAAAGAATCAGGGCTGGATAAAGGGCTAAAGGAATGGATTGCAAAGAGTATTCTTAGATATATTAAAAATTGGGATTATAAAACTGCTGTCAGGGTAAATTATTTTGTAGCAAATTCGCTATATATAGCTCAAAGGATAAAAAAGGTATATGGAAGAGAATCTGTTGTTATCTATCCGCCGGTGGATATAGATAAGTTTAATCTCTGCACAAAAAAAGAAGACTTTTATCTAACTGCCTCAAGAATGGTACCTTACAAAAGAATAGACTTGATAGTTGAAGCTTTTTCTCACATGCCGGATAAAAAGCTTATTGTTATTGGAGACGGTCCTGATCTTAGAAAAATAAAATCAAAGGCAGGTAAGAATATAGAACTCATTGGTTACCAGTCTTCAGAAGCGCTAAAAAATTATCTTCAAAAGGCCAGGGCCTTTGTTTTTGCAGCAGAAGAGGACTTCGGAATACTTCCAGTTGAAGCTCAGGCATGTGGCACACCTGTAATAGCTTATGGGAAGGGTGGTGTCTTAGAAACTGTGATACCATTACATAAGTCAGAAGATAGTTCGGCGACAGGCATATTTTTCTATGAGCAAACGACAAGTGCTATGGTTGAAGCAGTAAAATTTTTTGATGAGAATCGGACTGGGTTTAATTGCTTTGAGATAAGAAAGAATGCAGAGAGATTTAATAAAGAACGGTTTAAAAAGGAATTTAAGGAATTTGTAGATAGGAAGACTGAAGAATTTTTCTCATCGCGCTGATTTTTTATTGTGAATTGCAAGATTTATATTATCAAAAACTGAATCTACAGTAATATTTGATATGTCTTTCCCATTCCCGATAAGCGGCATGTGTATTAGTTTCTTATTGGGTGAAGGGACAGCCTGTTTCATTATCCCCTGATTAGAGTCTCCCCATAAAGAGATTATAGTTATAGGGAAAAGCACGTCGAGATAATAAATAATTGATAGCACACCACCATCAGGCGCAATAAGAATTTTACAGCAATTTTTGATTATGGAAAGCATTTCCATGAGGGTAGTTTCACCTCTTAAGTCTATCGATGAAGGCGAATTTAAAGAAACTGATTTGTTAAGACCAAATAGTATGAATTTTATGTCTTTTTTTTCTGAAAACATGTTAAGAAGCAAACCCCAGTTGTTTATTGGCCAATCTTTTTTATATCCATAAAACTGCTGTGTTTCTGTATTTATATGTACAGCTATGTAGAGAAAACCCTCAGGGAAATTAAATCGTTTCCATAATTCATCATGCTTAGTATCCCATCTGAGTTTTGGGGTAAGCTTTCCTATTTGCCACGACAGCCATTTGGTCGGATTTACTTTTTCAAGGAAAATATCGTAGTCATTTTTTCTAATATCCAACTTTTTCATTGTATCTTCCATATGTACATCTGTTCCCCTTTGCCACCAATGTGCGCTCATAACACTGATATCATCAAGCAAAAAGAAAGCTTCTTCAAGCTCCTTCCTTGTGATAAAGGTTATTTGTGCATCAGGTATAAAGGTCTTAATTCTATGGATCAGAGCATAAAGCCCTAAGGCTATATCGCCAAGTCCGCGATTCCATACAATAAAAAATCTTTTTTTGCCTTCCTTTGCTGCATCTGCGAGCAGACGGTCAAGTTCGTTCATCCTCAGTTTTCCTAGAAAACTAAACATCGTTCCGCTTTTTCCCTGCAATGAGGTATTGGTGAGTAATGAAATTTTCAAGTTTATTTAAAGACAGGGCATTGATTAGTTTTAGAAGTTTACCTGTTTTTATGTTCCTTCTTATTGTTGTAATGGTATAGCCGGACACCGAAAACAGGTTCTTTATTGTTGCAAGAGAAAAGAACCTCAGATGATCTCTGTCAAGAATCCCTTCAGTTCTGTACAGCCATCTATCCTTAATTATATCCTTTATAATTCTGTAATGTTGGATGTTGGGAATACTACATACTATTGTACCGTTTGGGGAAAGACAGGCGCGAAAATTTCTCAGAGTGTACCATGGGTCTCTCAGGTGTTCGAGAACATCGGCGAATATAATGCAGTCGAACACAATATCTTTTTCGAACAGAGCCTCTTTTTTTTCAATGTCTTCTACAAATACCCTGTCAATATTCTTTTCTGCCTCTTTTGCGACAGCAGGGTTTATTTCAATCCCCCATATCGTGACATCTTTGCGTTCTGCCTTTAACGTCTTGCCTAACATACCGCTGCTGCAACCGACATCAAGTATAAATTTTGCGTCAGTCGGAATAAGTCCGACAATCTCAGGACGGGTATTACGAAAATAATTATATGGTTTAAAACCGGAAAGGTCATTAGGCAGCCTGAAAGCATCTAATTCGTTCCCCCATTTTTTGAAAAAAATCCGGTTATTCCTTCTTGTCGTTCTTTTTTTAAAATAAGTTCCTTTTGCCTGAAACGAGACCTGCTCAAAGTGGGTCACGATGCTGCTATGACAATATATTACTTTTAATCCCATTTGTCTAACCTTAAGACATAAGTCAATATCTTCAGATCCATGCAGATATCTGTAGTCAAATCCGCCGACTTTTTCAAAAATATCTTTTCGTATGAGCATACAAGCTCCTGTTACTGCTTCACATTCACTTGTCTTCATTGCTTCAGGAGTATCAGCTGGATATTTTTTAAAGGGATGGCATCTATTCCCTCTGTGATCAAAGATTACTCCAATATGCTGTATGGTTCCATCAGGATATAAAAGCTTGCTGCCGACAATACCGCAGCAGGGAGAGATCTGGATTGTATTTATCATCTCTTCAATCCAGTTTTTATGAGTGATGGTGTCATTATTGAGGAAAAGAAGAAATTCTCCGCCGGCACTTTTTGCAGCTTTATTATTTCCTTTTGCGAAACCGATATTATTTGAATTAATGATAACCTTATGATTAAGAGTGGAGAAAAATTCTTTTGTGCCTTTTTCAACGGAGCCGTTATCAAAGAGGATGATCTCGTAATTCGGATAGCTTGTGTTTTGCTCTATGGAAGCAATGCAGTTCCTTGTGTATGAGAGTTTGTTCCAGTTTAGGATTATAATGCTTACCTTAGGTGGTGTTATCATGAAATTTTTCCTTTCTGGGAAGAAGCCCGACCATAAGACCTGTCAGGAGAGTGAATGCAATAGCATGTTCGTGATGGAGAGTTGTATCGAAGATACCGCCTACAAATGTAACTAAAAAACCTCCCATTGCGCTATATTTTAATGTTTTTTCAAATCCTGATATAGCTTCAAACTTCAGCAATTTATTCAGGAGTCCTATCACTATTAAGAAAAGTGAGGCAAGCCCCAAAATTCCCATTTGGGATAATATTTGAAAATAAATACTATGAGCATCGTATAAAATAGTATTTGGCTCAACTGGATGGTTTGCAGGGAATTTAAAAATAAAATGGTTTAATCCTATCCCTGTAATAGGATGTTCATTAAATATATCTATGGCATGCTGCCATATGGAAACTCTGCTTATTAGTGATTGAGTATTCGTAAGTTTTACCCACATTGGTCTATATAAAAATATCGCGGTTACAATTGATCCGAGAAGAGCAAAAGAAATTAATTTAACTGACTTTAATTGTTTGTATCTGAAAAATAAAATGGCTACAAATAAAAAGAGCGCTAAAAACGATGTTCGCATTGCTGTCATAACTGCGCCAACGGCTATCAAAAAAGTCAGCATGATTAAGATTGTTTTTAAATCTTTTGTTTCTTTATCTGAAAATATGATAGTGCTTATCATGGCAGTGAGAACTGTCATAAGGTACATTGCTGTATAATTTTGATTGCCGAGTGAATGTATCTCGAGTGGTCTTTGCGCCTGAATTGAATAGATTATTCCAAACGATACAGCGACAGCCGTTGATATATAAAGACTCCAGAGAATAGTTTTGATACGTTTTTCATGATTTATACTTTGTGCTATGAAAAATGGAATAGTAAAGTAAAAAATATCTCGAGCACCTTTCAAGCTCTTAACAGAATCAGAAGCAAATATGCTGCTTAGTAAAGCTGAGAGGAAAAGAAATATGAAACCATAATGAATGGCAGATAGATTTAATGTTATCTCTTTTTTGTAAAGTTGTATAAGTAAGATAACCAGAAGTGAAAATAGACTGATGATCTTCAATGACCCGGAGAGTGGCAAAGAGATAACCATTATAATTGATACGAAAAACTTTAGGTTTTCAAGGTTATAAGTAAAAAATAATGATTTCATGAGCCTCCTACAGAACATGACTTTAAGCTTGTAATGATATCCATTAGTTTTTTCGCGCGGTGCATATATGTATGTTGCGACAGTACCTTTTTATATGCATTTTCAGTAATGCGTCGTCTTACCTCAGAGTTTGGTATATAATATCTTATTTTGTCGATACAATCATTAATATCTTTGAATATTGCAATCTCTTCATCAATTTTAAAATCATCCTTGGCATGAACTCGCTCATCTGCCAATAAAAACCCGCCGCATGCTGGAATTCCATAACATCTTTCAGGAAGCCCCCAGCTTTTGATTTCATATCTGTCGGCAGCACACCCATAATTCAGATTTATTCTGCTCTTTTGTATTAGTTCTATCTGTGAGTTAATATTCAAATGCCTGCTGTCAGCAAAATGATAGCTTATATTATTTCTTTCAAGGAGTGTACCTAAAGAGTTAAGAAACTCAGTTCGGTGCTGATGCTCAGGATGTTTTATAGAATCAATATTTCCAATGAATGAAACATCCACAGTATAAAATTCAGGGTCTCTCATTTCTTCCAATGTAAATTTCTGCAGATTGTATTGGCTGACCCATGCGGCATTCGGCAAATAAATGATTTTACACCTTGAATTCGATAAACCCTGAATCGAGTGAGTAGCAAAAATATCAACAAGTCTTAATTGTAAAATGGCTGATAGTTTCCATTGCCGTGCTCCTATATTTGGTATATCAAGACACCATGTAATGCGTGGTATGCCAGCTTTTTTAAGCCTCAGTGATAATTTTAAAAACCGAATTTCCTCTTTAAGAATTTGCTTAAATTCAAAGATGACTGCGTCTGCTTTCTGAGCAAGAATAGCATTTATGTCCCATACATTATATAAGACATTATGCCCTAGTTCTCGAAATGCCTCTTCAAGTCTTTCGTTTTTATGCCTGTAATTTAATACTATTGTCATGCTTTTCTTTATTTAGATTACTTATTAAGTTTTCTGCCTCATAGAGCACTTCTTCAACTGTTATTTGCTCCATACATTTAGGCTCAACGCATCTTTTCCCGATACACGGATTACATATGATTGGTTTTGAAATTACCTTGGTTGTTCCTTTTGCATTATACGGACCGCAGACATCAGGGTTAGTTGGAGAAAATAAAGCTACCGTTGGTGTTGTTAAGGCGAATGCAATATGCATAGGCCCTGTATCATTTGTGATAAAAATATTGAATTTTTCGATCAGTGCTGCGGTCTGTCTGATGTTCAAATCTCCTGCAAGGTTGATTGAATTCTTTATACGAGAAGATAGCATATCAGCCAGCTCTTTTTCATCTTGGTCGCCTGTGATTAAAATACTGCATTTATATCTTTCGGTCAACGCATTGCCAAGACTTATAAAATTTTCTGTAGGCCAGCACTTGTATGGTTTTTGTGCGCCTGGATGTAAGCCTATGACAAATGAACCCTTAGCAATATGTTTGTTTTTAAGTAATTGTTTTACCCATTCCCTGTCACCTTCAGTCAGAAACATCTCAATAGTTTTCTGTTTGGTGGAGGAGTGGACCTCTTTGATCAGGGATAATCTCGCCTCAACTCCATGTAGGTGCTCAGGAAGGACGACGGAATCTGATAGGATAAAATCAAGTCCTTTGCTCTTGCCACTTTCCCCGATAATTCTACTTGTTCCTGTGAAAAAGGCTAAAAGCCATATAATACGGTCAGAGGCATGAAATATAAAGGCTGTCTCAAACTTTTTATGTCTGAGTGTTTTGAGGAGGGATGGCAGGGAAAGAATACCATTAAATCCTCTTTTGAATATAAATATCTCATCAATATTTGGATTATGCTTAAGGAGTTCAAGACCTGAAGGATTTGTGAGGACTCCAATCTGGCATTCAGGATATGTTTCTTTTAGTGCCTTAATCGCCGGCGTTCCCCATAATGTATCACCAATGCCTGTTGTGGTTATTATCAAGAATCGTTCAGATTTTACACGAGGATGTTTTTTCTTAGTACCAAGCGCATTTAAAAAACGAACCAATAACTTTATTATTGAAATCTTTATATTATTATATAGCGGTTTCATTTTGTGTTTAACATCTTTAGTGCTTCTTCATAGACATCATCTACAGTAATATCTTTTATTTTAGGTTTTATGAGACATTTGTGCCCACTTCCATATGGTCCCCAAATTTCTGGTATTATTCCTCTTCCGACAAGCACTAATGTTTTTGTCCCAACCGATGCGCCAATGTGCATTGCTCCGCTATCGTGACATATAAGAAGATTACCTCTCTCAGTAGCAGCTGCAAAATCCATTATGTGCGGCGTCTCATAAAACAGCGCTGAAGAGGTATTTGCAAGTTTTTTTGCATTTTCAGAGTCTTGGGGGGCAGATGTAATTATGCATTTTATCGGGTATGCTTTAAGCCGTTTTATCAGTTCCATAAAATTTTCAACAGGCCATGAGGTGTTTGGTCTGTCATTGCTTATGTTCAAGACAATCAGCTCATTTTCTGTTGAACTTATATTGTTTACATTTAGAAAATTTTTAAAGCTATTTACTGATTTTTGTGGTATTTCAAATGAAATATCTTTTACAAACCTGTCAGGAGTAATTCCAATATGTTTCAGTAAATTGAGACATCGCTCGACCTGATGCTGAATATTGGGCGTTTTTTTTACCGGCATGTTATAGAGAAAGTCCAATAAATGATGATTATCTGAGATATAACCAATTCTGTAAGCTGCTCCGCTAAGAAAAGTAGCGGTAGCAAGATTTGAGGAAAATCCTCCTTTAACAGCTATCGCAATATCAAAATTATTGCCCTTAAAATTTTTTTTGAGATTAAGAATTTTATTTCTATATATACCAGCGCCTTTTTTATATATCAATAGCTTGTCAATATAGGATGCATTTTTAATAACCTCCACATTTGTCTCTTCAGCAAGCACAGTCAATCTCGCCTCTGGAAATTCTTTCCTCAGGGTTTTCAGGAGGGGGATGGTGCATATCATATCGCCTATTCTGTTCATCCTTATAACTAGAATGTCCCTGATATCTTTCTTTGAAAAGGTCACTGGATGATGGAATGGGTGCAGAATTTTCCAGATTACTTTTTTCACGAAATCTCCGTTCTGCTTTTTCTGACAAGATTATCCTTAAGCCCGAGCATTGAAGCTAATGCATCCATAACCTCTTGCTCTGTTATCATCTCTAAACATCTTCTAAGCTCGAACCTGTCGCATACACCAGGACGGCATGGTTTGCAATCCATTTCTTTGGAGAGAACTACATGATTTTTACCCCACGGTTTCCACGCATCACCGGTCGGACCAAAGAGGGCGATAACCGGCGTTCCGACTGCTGCTGCAATGTGCATGGGCGCTGAATCAACGCCAAAAAACACATCAGATATTTCTGATATTGCAGCGAGCTGTTTTATTGTTGTTTTGCCAGAGAGGTCAATGAGGGACTGTCCCTGATTTACGGGCTTGTCCGCCTGAGGTGGGCGA
Source organism: Nitrospirota bacterium (assembly GCA_016208915.1). GTDB lineage: Bacteria > Nitrospirota > Thermodesulfovibrionia > Thermodesulfovibrionales > UBA1546 > JACQXE01. Next base: position 20,042 of record JACQXE010000010.1, read on the forward strand.
GCCGTAGAATCGGGACAGTCCCTTACCAATGATATAATCTTTTTTGCCTTTGCCATCTCTTTTTTGTCAGGAGATGACGTAACAATTACCTTAATGCCTATATTGAGCAGCCAGCTTATTACCCCTGCCATATTTTTATCTTCCCAGCATTTGAAGAGCCAGCGAGATGTCGGATGAATATGAACAATTCTATCAGTTTTTTTTATGTAATTTTCAGACAGGATATTTTTTACAAATCTCCTATCATCCTCAGGGATAAATATTTTCACATCAAGATTTTCAGTGCTGATGCCGAACTGTTTGACAACATCAAGATTTTGCAGAACCATGTGTTGGCTTCCATCCTTTTGGACAAAGTGCGTATATAAATATTTTTTCCCTATAAATCCATTTTCCCCTAAATCGTATGTCAATCGATATTGAGCTCCTGATATAAAAGCTGCTATCGCAGCCCTATCTCCGCTTGTAAGGTCAACAGCCATATCGAACCCCTTCTGCCTTATCGTCCTGAGAAAAGAAAATTCATTTAAATATTTTTTTATCAGGTTCAATTTTTTTATGCCCCTGTTAAAAACGATGACATCATCGATCAGGGGATTCCCTGTTAACACTTCTTGTGTTCCTGAATTAACAAGCGCTGCTATGTATGCTTGTGGAAAATTTTCCCTCAGTGCCCTAAAGACAGGTACGGTTAAAAGCACATCGCCTATGTGCCTGAATTTTATAACGAGAATTTTTTTTACATTTTTAAAGTTCATGTTTTTGCCTTAAATAGATTTTCATACAGGGATTCAATTTTGTCGAGCATGTTCTCAAATGAATATTTTCTTTCTACAAGGCGTCTTCCTTTTTTGCCGAATTCGATTCCAAGTTTAGGGTTTTCATAAAGCTCAATTGTCTTTTCTGCAATCTGGTATGGATTTTTGGGTTCGATGAGAAAACCTGTTTCTCTATTAATAACTATCTCCTTTATTGCTCCTGCATCAGAAGCTATTACAGGTTTTTCCATCGCCATAGCCTGAAGTATCGACTGAGGCACACCCTCATTTGCATATGAGGGGTGGACAATGACATCAAATGATGCAAAAATTTGGGGGGTATCATTTCTGTGTCCGAGCATGAAAATTTTATTCTCGAGTGAAAATTCCGTGATCATTTTCTTTATGTTTTGCAGTTGAGGCCCATCTCCTGCTATATAGAAAAAGGCATCAGGTATTTTTTTTAATATATACGGCGCTGCCTCGATAAGGTATCTATGTCCTTTCCAGCTTCTCAAAACAGAGACCATGCCTATCAAAAACCCATCTTTAATTCCCCCTTGCCCCCCTTTAGTAAAGGGGGGCAAGGGGGAATTGTCAGAGGGTATGGGGAGATTTTTTAAGTAAAACGCTGGTTTAACCTTTGCCGGATTAAAAACTTCTGTGTCCACACCTGTGGGTATGGAAAATATCTTTGAACTATCAAATTTGTTATCGTCTATCATCCTCTGTCGTATCTCTTCTCCTGTGGTAATCACAACATCAGGAAGTGTGTTATATAGAAGCCTGCTTAAGGGATTTTTAGCGATGGGCGTTGAGAGATGTCGTGTCCTCAGGATGAGCGGTTTTAATCTCGAGATCCTTGCAGCGATTGTGGCTACCCAACTATCAGAAGAGCTATGCGTATTTATAATATCTATTCTCTTTCCTTTGATCAATGCAGCAATCTTTAAGAAATCTAAAAGATTTTTTTTCTTAAGTAAAAGAGGAAAAACAGCGATGCCAGCATTATTGGCTCTACTGAAGATATTGCTCTCTTCAGGCGCTGCGATGTAGACCTTATGCCCTCTTCTTAACATGCCGAGGGACTCATTTATTATGCGAATCTCCTGTCCGCCCCAGCCGAGGGATGATTCAGTATGCAAGATGTTAAGTGGTTTCATCGAAGTTCTAAGACAGTTTTAATTATAACTTTTTTCCCTGAAAAAATGCTCGGTTTACAATAAAATACCAATGACTGCTTGACTTTTTCGGCAAAAATGGTGTTAAATAAAAAAACTCGGAGGGAATAAAGTATGTATGCGATAATAGAAACAGGTGGAAAACAGTACAGGGTTTCTTCAGGCGACAGTCTGAATATAGAAAAGCTTTCAGCTGATCCGGGAGCTACAATAACATTGGATAAAGTTCTCGCAATAATCAAAGATGGCAATACCATAGCCGGAACCCCTTATGTTAAGGGGGCAGAGGTCAGCGCTGATGTAGTAGGTTCTTTTAAGGGTGAAAAGGTTATAATTCATAAACAGAGGCCGAGAAAGGTTTACAGGAAGACCAACGGCCACAGACAGCAGTTTACAACCTTAAAGATCAAAGACATAGTATACGGAGGATAATAATAAGATGGCACATAAAAAAGGCGTAGGAAGTTCAAGGAATGGGCGTGACAGCCAGGCGCAGCGACTTGGTGTTAAGATATTTGGTGGTCAGTCGGTTCGTGCAGGTAATATTATTGTAAGGCAGAGAGGGACAAAATTTCATCCTGGTATGAATGTCGGAAAAGGTTCTGATGACACGCTTTTTGCCAAGATCGATGGAACAGTTGCTTTTGAGAGGAAGGACCGTTCTACTCTTAAGATAAACGTTTATCCGATAGCAGAAACCATAGCAACAACTTAGAATCAAGATTTTCTTATTTCTGTCATTCCGTGCTTGACACGGAATCCAGTAGTTTTAATTTCGAAAATGTGGATTCCCGCTTTCGCGGGAATGACAGTTGCAAGCATTTTTGTACTCATGAAGCTGTTACTATAATCACAAAACCTATAAGCATAATAATCGCTCCCAAAAGTCTTTCTCTTATATTTTCTTCCCGAAAGAGAAAATAACCGTAGAGTATCCCTATAATCAGGCTTAGTCTTTTTACCGAAACCATATAAGCAACTTTCGTCAGCTTCATTCCGAGCATGTGGGTTGCAGCCATGAGACCATACAAGATTCCCGGAAGAATCAGATATCTTAACTGCATTTCACTCATAAAACTCTTTAGCTCATATCTGCCCATCCATAGGGCTATTGGTGCAAAAAAGACAGTGAGAGCTGTAAAATAGGTTATAGCAAAAAACAGCGGAGAAGAATGTTCTATCGCTATTTTTCCAAATGACGCCGTAATACTATAAAGCAAGGCTACACCTATCATAAAAAGAGAACCTTTTTCTCTTGTTATTGCCTTAAAAGGCTCGAAGATGCCTTTTTTTATCTCGCTGAGATTCAGTATATAACTTCCCGATGCAATCAGAAATATTCCTGTTCCTCCCCAGAGAGATACCGTTTCTCCAACGATGAAATAAGAGGCAAAGATAAGGACGATGGGAGTAAGCGCAAGGAATGGAAGCGTGAGGCTGAGCGGAGAGACCTTCAATGCCTTGATATACAGGACAATTGTTATTATTTCAATTGGCAGCGCAATAAAAAATGCCCTGTAAAATTCTTTGTCCAATTGCGGTATTGGAATGAAGAACCAGACGATAAGGAGCAGAGGAAGCGAAAAGACAAGCCTGAACCATGCCACAAGATATTCATTGCTGTTTTGCAAAGCCCTTTTTGTGAGGGCATCGCTCGTTGCAAGTGTAAAGGCTGATATTAGAGCAAATACTATCCAAATATAAGACATCAACTATTTTATCTTAGATAATATAAAAATAGAACAAATATAGACAGGATATAGTATTTTAGCTCATTCCCTGCCTGCCGGCAGGCAGGTCGGTCGTTACGACCTGCGAGTGTCATTCCTGCGAAAGCAGGAATCCAGAAAACTAAAACACTGGATTCTCGCCTCGGCGAGTCGCTGGGGTGACCGTGTCAAGCCTGCCTGACCGGTAGGCAGGCACGGAATGACAGAAAAAGATCGGCAAAATAATGCCGCTAAAATACTATATCCTGTCTAATGTCTTGTGATAGAATACTGTCATGAAGCAATTGCTTTTTGCTCCCATCTTTTTCTTTCTCATTTCAGCATGCGATCAGCCCAAAAACCCTGTGGCTGAATATGGTGATGCCATGATTAATTCATACCAGAAAGGAAAACAGGCAGGAGAGACAGGGAATCTTGATGCAGTCAAAAAAGCAGTTCAGGCATATCATGCAGCAAATGACAAATACCCTCAATCGCTCGAGGAGATAAAAGGCATGATCGGTTCTGAGATGGATATATCGAAGTATGATTATGATCCGCAGACAGGGGAGGTTAGGCTTAAGAACAAGTAAGTCAGATATTTGTGCATCTTCAAATGTAAAAAGTTGACATCGGGATCATGATATGATATATAATATATATCATATCATGATATATTTGTAGGAGGCGGCTATGGGAAAAGTTGCAGCCCTTGTTTATCTTGAGCCTATGCAGAAAAAGGCATTGCAACAGAGGTCTGCAAAAAGTGGGACATCAGTTGCAGAAGAAATACGGAGCGCTGTGGACATCTACCTGCACGGTAAAGTAACAGCGGATGAACTAAAGGCATTAGACATTGCCTCTCAAAGAGCAGAGGTTTCTATCAAAAGGATGATAACTCAGATTAAGGAGATTAATAAACGTGTAGATAGGTTTCTTTTGCAGAGGGAGAAACAACAGTGAGTATCCTTGAGAATGTCCTGAACAGACTGGAAAAGTTTGTAGTACTTGAGAAAGAGGTTGAGCACCTTGCCCGCTCTGTTTCAAAACTACTGGACGTTATAGAAAACCATGAGAAAAGGCTGACAAAAATAGAGTCCAAGTTTGAGGTATACGAAAGTCTTGGAAGGAAAAAGATTGAGTGAGAAAGCAACGCAAGAAACTCAAGGCAATTGAGTTTAAAAAGACAATAGTTCTTTTATCTTTACTGTGAGATTTCCAATTAAGAAAAGCTCTTCATCAAAAGTATATAAGAGAGCTTCCTTTTTCCCTTGTTGGTAAAGGCTTACTGTTTGTGTCAGAGGGTTTATAAGGATTATCCTTTCAACCCCAATTGAGAGATAATCCTTTACCTTATCCATAATCTCCCATGCCGCATTGCTTTCAGAGATTATCTCTATTATCAAATCAGGAGCAATTTCAAGCATACCCTTTGGTCTTTGAGGCGATTTTTCTTTGCTTATATAAACAACATCAGCAGCCCTTAGTCGTAAGGGTTTTTTGGCTATCAGGATGCCAATCTCTCCGACCGCGGCATATCCTTTGTCTTTAAAATGCCTTGTCAATATCTCATAAAACTTTCCTTCAAAATGCCCGTGTTCAAAACCTGTAGGTGTTATGTCGCGCCTTTCTCCATCTATAATTTCATAGTTTCCCTCTGGGAGATGGGGAATATCCTTATATGTAAGGATTTGCTTTTCAGTTAATGTTTTCATAAAAATAGCTTAATGCAATGATAAAGTGAAGTCAAATTATTTTTCTAAAGTGATTTTTCCTATTTCTGTCATTCCGCACTTGCCTGCCCTCGAAGTCCTTAATCGGGGGATGCGGTCACCCCAGCGACTCGCCGAGGCGAGAATCCAGTGTTTTAGTTTTCTGGATTCCTGCTTTCGCAGGAATGACAACATGACGGCTAAATTATTTTAAGAAACCCCGCCGTCTCTGCAGCGGGGAGGTTCATTTGAATAAGACTTTTACGGATACACCTCTCGTTGGCTGATATTTGTTGCGTCAACATTCGGACCAATTGCCCAGTATAAAATCTGCCGTGCTGTGGCATCAGCAGTCGTCCAGTTTAAGGTAAAGCCATCGTTATCAAAGGAAACGAAGTCTGCACGGGCATTTACTGTTGCTGACCCTATTGCAAGGGTTATAACATCTGTGGTCGAAGTGTACATATTGGCTTCTGATGGGTCGAGATCACTGCGGTCTTGAAACCATATACTACCGCGTGATGTTGGTAATTTTGCAGAGCCTATTGAGATAGCTCCATTGCCAACAATGCCTGCTTGTGCTATAAGGTTAAAGCTTGCCAGCAGCAATTCCTCTGGTTTAAATCCAACCCCTGTTATAGTCTGATTTCCTGTTATTGCAGGTTGATTAAAAGAATCCACCTTATGCCTTCCTCCCTTTAAAGCAAGAAAAAAAACAGGGGTATTAGCCGCAGGGGCATCTGATTTGTTTACAGTGAAGCCATCAGCATCCATAGATACAAAATCAGCAATGGCATCCTGATTTGGCGGATTAGCATTTGGGTTCAACAATAAAATAGCAGCGTTAGTTCTCTGTTGCCATCTTTTTGATGTATTATCGGCCCTATTATTTCTGTCTGCAAATACCATAGCACTACGGGCTGTTGAACTCTGTGCAAACCCAATGCCAATCTCGGCGTTATTTCTATTAGAATCAACTGGTTCGTTAAAGCTCCATAGGAACATCACAAAATCAGGCTGGAAACCAACTCCTGTTACTGATTGAGTAGGTGGAACTATTGTTGTGTTTAAAGTAAATGTGCTGGCTAATGCATTTGTAATATCTCCACCAAGGGCTATAAAGTGAATTCTATAGGCGTTTGGATCATTAGTTGTCCAGTTGAGTGTAAAACCATCCGCATCCAGTGAAGTCAATTCAGCTTGAGCTATCAATTGTGTGTTAGCACCAACATTACCACCATTTGTCAGAAAAATTATCGCATCGGATTCTGAGCGCCTTCTGCCTGCATCAGACTCATTAGAACTATCCATAGCTGTAACCGAAACAGCCCTTTCATTTGCAGCGCTTGTGGCAAAACCTATTCCTGCATTGGCGTTAGCAGAAAAATTTGGAGGCGGGGTAGTCTGTTGTGTCCAGACGAATATCACTGCCTTGGGCCTGAAGCCGATGCCTGTAATTGCTTGACTTACTGGAGCAACGCCGGTTGGTTTGGTAAAACTTCCCCTATATGTGCTTATTCCTTCCACAGCCCTTTCCACCACTCGTTTGGTGGGGTTAGCAAGGGGATTAGAGGCGATACTCCCTTCTGATCTGATACTACACTGGTTCTGATACACAGGAGTAGTATTTAAATGACCAGTTGCAGTAGTCCCTGCAACTCCTCTCTGCGCATTTATAAAATTGTTTCCTGATATGCTGCCATAGAAAATCTCCTCTGAATCAATCCTGATTCGTCCTTGAGGAGCATAGCCCGCGGTTGATGCTACAGGGATGGTCGTATCTGCAGCTAAAATATTGTTCGAGAGAGTAGTCGCAGGTGAGGGGTTATACAAATATGGATAAGGCGGCACTGAAGCAGTAAAATCAGTGGTAAAAGAACCGTTTCCTAAAGTAGAGGAATATACAAGCGAATTACAGCTTGTGCCAGTTTTATAAAACTCATTCAGTGCCCTTTCTATTCCTCCCTCTGCAATATTAAACGCCTGTTGTCCCTGAAGTTCCTGAACTCCGATATTGGCTCCTGTTGTAATCAATGAGACTGCGACAGAAATAAGCAAAGCGAATATCAGAAGGGCTAAGACTGTTGCAATCAACCTGACTGGCTCTGAGATTTAATATATTTATAATTTCCCATAGCTAAAATACTTCATTCATCATAACCTTCATTGTCCCTGCAGAAGCTGAAAACATTGGGCCTGCTGTTGAACCTCCACCGCGGATAACGCCTCCTATGTTTCTGGTCCACTGCTGAGTTTGACCTGCGAATGGAGTTACATTAGTAGGCTCAGAGGCAATGGTGTCTACAACCCATGCATTAGGTGTGGCTATGGATACATTAGCACTGGCATTATTGCCTGTGCCATAGCCAAACACAGCTTGTGAATCAAGTGGATTTATCTGGTCAACTCCAGTTAAGGAAACAGCGCCGTAGATGAAGGATGACATTGCTGACATGTTTACTATTACATTATAAGCCCCTGAGGATGGATTCACTAAATACCAGAGTTCAACTCGAATAATATTACCCGGGCCTGGATGGCTTAAAAATCCGGCGCGGGTTAATGCCTGGCCAGCATAGGTTACAGTAGAGACACTTATATTATTTCTGATTGAGAGGCCTACCACCAAGATACGGTTTGAACCAGAAGTTGTATGAGACCATGTAATTGTATTAACAGTATTTGCTGCTCCACTGGTTGTAGAATCAAAGGCTATAGAGTTGTCTGAGATAGGTCTAATAGGCATTGCACCGAGAGCCCAGTTTTTTGAAGCTGCAAGCGTCCAGCCTATTGGAGTGCTTCTTATCCGTGATGTCATGTCAGCCCTGACAATCCTCTGTGTGGGATTTGCTAAAGGGTTTGAAGATATTACCCCTTTGGAACGGAACATGTACTGAAAAACATTGTTTCCAGCAGGATGAGCAGCAGCAGGGGTGCTGTTATAACCTCTGGTGCAGTTTGTAAATTGGGTTGTTGAGGGCGCATTGGTGTTTGCGCAATAAATATTCTCGCTGTCTATGTTGAGAATACCGGGGATTACAAACCCTGTTGTTGAAGCAACATTAATAGTTGTATCACCAATAGCGATTGGGTTCGGGATTACAGTAGTTACAGGATAAACAGCATTGCCATTCGTATGTGCAGCAGTCGCGGGTCCTGCTCCGGTAAAGCTGTTTGCGGTAGTGCCGGTATATGCAATTACCTCAGAATCAATCACGAGTCTTCCTGCCGGGCTTGCGGAACCGGTTGTAGAATTCACGTTTATCGTATTATTACCAATGGCAACCGCTCCCGTGAGATATGTGGGCGTGAAAACTATGAAACTTCCTGCCCCAAGGTTCTTTGCCGCTGTCAGCGAATAGTTCGGGAATGTCCGATTTTCTAAAATATATTCTATTCCTCCCTCTGCAATATTAAACGCCTGTTGTCCCTGAAGTTCCTGAACTCCGATATTGGCTCCTGTTGTAATCAATGAGACTGCGACAGAAATAAGCAAAGCGAATATCAGAAGGGCTAAGACTGTTGCAATCAAGAAAGACCTGATTGAGTATTTGAGAGTTTCATTATAGATTACTCAGGTGGATTTTCCTTTCTTGTTCTTTATGGTCTTTTCTTGTTTAAGAAATACGACAATATAGCCAAGATATGCATCAAAGTCCTTAAGATGCTTCCTTAATATTCCATAGACCTTTGCAACATCCACTTTTGCATAATTATGAACCATAAGATTCCTGAAACTTGCCATATCCTTCAACCTGTTTAAAAAGGGCGGGGGGACTGCCCTGTTTTCAGAAAGAACGCTGAAAGTGTCCGCGTTGCTTGTAGGTTCTCTGAAACCTTTTGAGGAAATAATATGATTTGCAAGGTCAAGGCACGCTTCAATATCTATTTGCAGGGTTCTTTCAACGTATCGCTGAGTTTTTTTATCTGATTTGAAATCTGAAATTCTTTTATATGAAGCGGCAACCTCTTTTAAGTCCCGGGTATATTCTGAGATTAGAGAAATAAGTCTGTCGGTAATTTCTCTATCTGTCATTTTGCCGTCTGTAGAATCCTGTTCTTTAATGTTTTCATATAGTTATTGTGTCTGTAAAGAAAGTCAAAATATTTTTTCCTTGATTCTACTACATAATCAATGCGAAACTCAGGAGCTTTATCTACAAGAATCATCCCGTGTTTGCGAATCTGGTGCTCCAGTATAGGGTCAGCAGTGCCCAATAAGACAACATCAACACGCTTTTTTAATAATGTCTCAAGATCAGACATTATTCTTAATTGGATGTCTGTTGGTTTATACGGATTGATTCCCGGATTTAAAAGAACAGCAATATCTATATCACTGCCCTTTTTTTCTGCGGCCTTCGCCGTAGAGCCGAATAAATAGACGGCAGAAATCTTTTTATTGTCTTTAAAATAATCCCTTATCTGTTTCAATTGTTTGCGTTCCATACGATAATTATATCATAAACTTCTCGGCCAGACCTCTGATTGAAGCGTAACACTTTCGCCGGAGACAGTAGATGTTATTACGAGCCTTATTCTTTTTGTATTTGCAGCGCTGAATGCAGCATCGGATGTCCCATCTGATCTGATGTAACTGAGTGTTAAAGCTGTAATATTATTCGCAAGCGTATTACCCGCACCTCCGGGACACGCTGCAGGCTCTTCTCGTATTATGGTGTTTGATGAATATCTGAAGCTGACCATTGTGCCGTCTGTATTTATGAAACAGAACTGTGTTGCATTTCCTGTCCCTACATCAGCGCTACTGCGTACATTCCTTATCTCCCTCGTCGTTCTCTCCATGGCAATTCTTACCTGCTGTAGCGCCTCATTGCGGTTGTCTGTTGCAAAAAAGGCCTTTAGTCCTGTTGATATGGCATCAGCAGCGATAAAGGCAACGATACTTATCAAAACCATAGTTATTACAAGCTCGATGAGGGTAAAACCTTTCTTGCCACGATGCATGATGCACGATGCACGATGCAGGTTTCTACCCCCCCATCGCCCCCCCTTGGCAAGGGGGGGATTAAAGGGGGGGTAACTTTCAACTTTCAACTTTTGACTCTTAATTTTCACCTGAAAATGCCTCTCCTAAAGTGTCATTCCGACTTGCCTGCCTGTCCGGTAGGCAAGCCAGAATGACATGTATATTGTAACTTTGCTTAATTTTCCCTCAGTAATTTGTCACCACTGTTACAAGCTCAACAGAGCCGAGGTTTGTATTTGTGACAGTTACCTTTATACGTTTGTAATCAGTAGTTGTGTTGCATGTTGATGTGTCGTTGAGATTAGAAGCAGGGACATAGCAGACCTCTACAGTTGTAGTATAGCTTGGCCCTCCCCATGTGCATGACTCTGGATAATTGCTGTAGTCATCTACATCGTCGAATGGAATTGCTGATGTTCCTGTGCATGCTGTTCGTGTCTCGCCTTCTGTACCGAGCGCGCCTGGAGAGCCTGTTCCTGAACAATTTGCTGCTCCGGTCTTGAATTCATCCCAGCATTTTGATTTGACTTCTTCCATTAATTTTTGAGCGACATTTGTTGCGTTGATCATTAATTCAGCATTTACTCCTTGCTGAGTTTCCTGACCGAGCACCAGAAGCAGGGCAGGAATAGCAATCGCAGCGATAACTATTATCATTACTGTCTCAATAAGGGTAAAACCTTTTTTACCCCCCCATCGCCCCCCCTTACTAAGGGGGGGATGGGGGGGTGAACAGTGAATAGTGAATAGTTTTTTCAGGCAACTTTTAACTTTTAACTTTTTTGCCTCAAGCGAACCCGCCCAAGGCGGGAAACTCTTAACTTCTGTCATTTTCATCAATAGCTTACCCTTCCTGTTACAGCCTCAACGGTTATGGTCTTTGATGTTGTACTTGGATAAGAGACGGTCACTGTCTGTGTAGCGAGATTAGCCCCTGCAGCAGTCACCGGTTTGCCAAGAGAATCGAATGCTATTGTGGCAGCAGAGAAAGCTAAAGTTACCCCGCTGTATGTACTGCATCTGTTTTGCGTGAAATCAACAACGAAATTATTTGATGAGTCTGACGAACATGAGTCGCCAGGGCTCATTGCGGCAGTCGGAACTGTTATGTCCTGAAAAATGCTGTAACCATTTGTATTGAAAGTTATCCCTGCCCTCGTCTGATTTGATATGGAGAGTTTCTGTGAATACCGTATGTCTGCGGCAATTTTTCTTGTAGCACTGTAAATCTTAATATCATTGAAAGGATTTTTTAAAACAACTACAGCAGCAAGAATGGCCACGATGAACATTACGATTATTGTTTCGATGAGTGTAAAGCCTCTACCCCCCCTTCGCCCCCCCTTGCTAAGGGGGGGATGGGGGGGTGACGAGTGAACAGTGAACAGTTTTCTTGAATAACTTTCACCTGAAAATCCACCTTTTGTCATGCTGGCTTGTCCAGCATCCTTCTTTCCCGCACTCAGGCGGGTTTGCTGTGGCGAGAAGAAAGATTCCCGACAAGCGGGAATGACATTTTCATTCTCCTTTCCGCTGACCTGCCGGCATGTGTGTTTCATTGCGTTAAATTCTATCACAAGTAGCTTTATTTGACAAAAGAGATCAATGTATAGTTTAATAATAGGCAAACTTCGGGCGGATAGCTCAGCTGGGAGAGCACAGCCCTTACAAGGCTGGGGTCACAGGTTCAATCCCTGTTCCGCCTACCATGTGGGGTGGTAGTTCAGCTGGTTAGAACGCCGGCCTGTCACGTCGGAGGTCGCGGGTTCGAGCCCCGTCCACCCCGCCATTATCTTTTAGCCCTTTAAGCTGATTGTAAAAGCAGCGTTGCGAAAATGCTGTTATCACATAGCTACTTCACAATCATCCCGGCATAACCGACAACCTGATCATAATCGCCGCTTACTTCTGCGGATGTCATGTATTTAATAAGTCTTGCCTCTTTAGCTCCAAGAGCCTTTGCTGCGAATAACATCACTGTTGCAGGAAGATATCCGCACATCGAGAGCCTTTCTTTGACAACTATATTATAGAGTCCTTCAGGGTTAAGATCTTTAATCATCTCGATTGCCTTCCTGTCCTTCTGTTTTGCAACATCCTCAGGCACATAATGGCTCATGTCAGAGCTTGCAACTATAACGATGTCATAATTGAGCTCTTTTATGGATTTTGCAATACCCTCTCCAAGGATGCGACATTCCTCCAATGAGGCTGCCATGATTGCGATAGGAACTATTTTGGGTTTTTGGGGAAAATAGTTTATAAATGGAAGCTGGACTTCGAGTGAGTGTTCGAACATATGCGCCTGAGAATCTTTTGTAACTATAGGGATATTCATTGCAAGCTTGTGGGATAATCTTTCATCTATTGATAATATGCCTGTAGGTATCTCCCATTCACCCGAGGACATCAGAGAGATTTTAGAGCCAAGACCTGTATGGTTAGGCCCTAAAAGCAGGAATGTATCCGGAAATTTTATACACGAGTATACCTCGCCTGCAACTGATCCGGAATAGACAAGCCCTGCATGTGGAGAGAGGATTCCTATTGCCTTTTCTTTTTTGAGATCAATATTTATGTATTGTTCTACTTGTTGGGTAAGCTTTGCTGCAGTGCCCTGGTAGAATTGGCCTGCTACGGCCGGTGTTCTTTTCATATATGCCCCTATATCATGGATATTAAAAGGCTTCGTCTGATTCCGTATAACCCCTGGCAGTGTAGTTTGTAAATCTTGTATATTGCGGAAGGAATGTGAGATTTATTGTCTTGGTCGGGCCATTCCTCTGCTTTGCGATATTAATCTCTGCCTTGCCTTTGTCAGGGGTGTCTTGATTGTATGTCTCGTCTCTGTAAAGAAAAATAATAACGTCCGCGTCTTGTTCTATGGCTCCTGATTCTCTCAGATCAGACAAGTTTGGTCTTTTGTCGTGTCTCTGTTCTACGGCTCTGTTGAGTTGGCTTAGCGCTACTACAGGCACCGAAAGTTCCTTTGCCAGCGCCTTAAGAGATCGCGAGATCTCTGAAATCTCCTGTTCTCTTCTTTCAAAGTTTCCTCGTCCCCTCATGAGCTGAAGATAGTCAACAAGTATAAGGCTAAGCCCCTTGTGCTCCATTTTAAGCCGTCTTGCCTTTGCCCTCATTTCAAGTACAGTTATAGTAGAAGAATCATCTATGAATATTGGCGCTTCTGTGAGCCTGCCTGCAGCGGTTGTAAGCCTGTTCCAGTCTTCATGTTTGTTAATCATACCCTTTCTCACCTTATTCGAGTCTACCATAGCATCAGCACAGAGCATCCTGAGTGCAAGCTGTGCGTTTGACATTTCGAGGCTGAAGATGGCAACAGGCTCTCTGAGTTCAACTCCTACGTAGCGGGCGATATCCAGTCCAAGCGCTGTTTTACCCATTGATGGTCTTCCGCCTATTATGATAAGGTCGCCGTGCTGGAACCCGGATGTAAGCTCATCAAGGTCATTAAAACCTGAGGCAATTCCTGTTATAGTGCTTTTTTTATCGTAAAGATGTTCAATGGTCTCAAAACTGCCCTTCAGGAGGTCCTTGAGGCTTACGAAAGATGTCTTTATGCGCTTATCTGCTATATCAAATATTATTCTCTCAGCGTGATCAACTAATTCATCAGCATCAAGGCTGTCTTCATATACTTTTGTCGCAATCTCAGAGGTAGATTTAATGAGGGATCTCATCAGCGCCTTTTCACGGATGATTTTTGAGTGGTATTTAATATTGGCGGCAGTGGGCACCTGGCTTGCAAGCGCAGAGAGATAAGACTCGCCGCCTGCAGTATCTATATCATTCCTTTTTCTGAGTTCCTCCGCAACTGTGATGAGATCGATAGGCTGATTTTTTTCGAAAAGCTCTATCATCGCATCGAATATTTTTCTGTGAGACTCCTTGTAAAAATCATCTCTGGAGATGAGTTCGATGATTGTGGGAAGGGCATCATTTTCAAGCATAACTGCGCCAAGGACAGACTGTTCTGCCTCGATGTTCTGTGGCGGCAGCTTATCAAGCAATGAATCTGTTGTTCTCATTCGGGAATTACTTTAATGTTCAGTTCCGCTATAACCTCAGGATGGAGTTTGATGCCGACAGAATAGGAGCCGATTCTCTTGATCGGTTCTTCGAGTATTATCTTTTTCCTGTCTATATCAATGCCTGCATTTTTAAGGGCATCCGCAATATCCATTGAGGTTATAGAGCCGAATAATCTATCTCCTTCGCCTGCTTTTGCCTTTATGGATATAGCAAGCGAGACAATTCTTTCAGATAGATCTGCCGACGTATTTTTGATCTTTTTTGCCTTTTCCTGGATTGTCTTTTTCTGATGTTCAAGCGCCTTTATGTTTTCTGTGAGCGCTTCGACTGCAAGTTTTTTGGGTAGGAGGAAGTTCCTCGCATAACCTTCGGCAACATTTACAGTATCTCCCATCTTGCCGAGATTTTTGACATCTTCTTTAAGAATTACTTTCATCTGCAGATCTCCTTTTGATTTGTCTGTAAATTATCTTATGATGTTAAGAGCGGTGTTGTTAGGTATTATTTTGATTAAATCAACAATAAAAATCAAGAGATAAATAAAACATTCAAACTAACTGCATTTATTGAATATCATAACACCTTGAAAGGCACAGGTATGAATGTAGCGATAAAGATTAAACCTGTAATCCAGCCTATAAGCCTTCTTCTTTTATCTAATGGCGTTTCCCAATATAAAACAGGAGGATGTCTTAACCCTAAAATGAGAAGCAGTAGCGCCCATATAAGCCATCCCTGCCAGAGGAATGCACCAAGTAAAATCATTATAAGAACAAGTATCTTTGAGATGTTTATGTGCCTTTCGCCTAACAGGGCGTAAGCTATGTGCCCGCCGTCAAGCTGTCCTATAGGTATAAGATTCAGCGCTGTCACAAAAAAACCTATCCAGCCTGCAAAGGCTATAGGATGCAAGAGTATGTCATATGCATCAGGTATCTCTCCCAGAATAAGGCGGGAAAGCAGTGAAAAGAGCATGGAATCTCCAAGCGCCAGACTGCTGCTCGTTACCTTTTTTGTAAGCACAATGTCTGACATCGACAGGCCGATTATTGTTGCTATAAAAGAGATTATGAATCCGGCTATTGGGCCTGATGCGCCGATGTCGATTAAGGCCCTTCTTGTGGTTATGGGTGACTTCATCTTTATGAATGCGCCGAGTGTTCCTATAAGCGTTGGCGCAGGGATAAAATAGGGCAGGGTTGCCTTAACCTTATGTCTTTTAGAGGCAATGTAATGAGATAGCTCATGGCATAAAAGCATGAGCATAAGGGTGAATGAGAATGGCAGCCCATTTAATATCTTTGAAGGATTTTTTATTATGTCTTCAGGCATCTGGGTTTGAAGAGCGCCTACTGTGAGGGTTGAAATGAAGGTGGCAATAAACAGGATGATATGAAGCCAAGGAATTTTTTTCATCTTACCATGATTCCATTTAGGTCATAATCGTGAGCATCAGTGATTTTGACTGAGATAAAACTGCCTGCTTTAAGCGAGGAAGCGAGAAAGCGAGGAAGCTCTGAAGTTTTGTATTTTTCAACCTCTGCACTACTGCTCTTGCGCTCTTCCGCACTATTGATAATCACCACTCCGTCTATCTCAGGCGCATGAGAGTATAATCTGCAAACTGCGATGTTGTCATTAACTTCGTCAATGACTGCCTTAAACTGTCTTCCAACGAGTTCCTTGTTTTTTTCCAAGGATATGCGCGCCTGATGCTGCATTATCATATTAAATCTTTTATTTTTTAAAGCCTTTGTAATATGTCCACTGAGTTTTGATGCAGGCGTGCCTTCTTCTTTTGAATATTTAAAGACACCCAGCTTGTCAAACCGCACGTTTTCTATGAAGTCTATGAGCGAATTTAATTCTTCCTCTGTCTCAGATGGAAACCCGACAATGAATGTTGTCCTTAGTGCGATATCAGGTATGTTGTGCCTGATTTTTTTTATCAGGCTCAGATATCCCTTTCTTGTTCCTTTTCTACCCATCAGTTTTAGTATCCGATCCTCAGAATGTTGAAGCGGAATGTCGAGATATTTGCATATCTTGTTCTCTCCTGCAATTGTATTTATGAGGCTGTTGCTTATTGAGTCAGGATATGCATAAAGAAGCCTTACCCAGAAATCTCCGCTTATCGAACAGATATCTTTGAGCAGGCGGGAGATATCATAACCGTTAAGGTCATTACCATAGCAGGCAGTATCCTGAGCAACCAGTATAAGTTCTTTAACCCCTGCTTGAATATGATGTTCTGCATCCTTCAGGATGTTGTCAGGCGATATGCTTCTGTAAGCTCCTCTGATTGAGGGGATTACGCAGTAGGAGCATTTTTTATTGCAGCCATCAGCGATCTTAAGATAGGCATAACTGCTGAAGGGGTGAATCGGAGAAGGGGTGAATCGGAGAAACAGTGAATCTTTGCTTCTCCGCGTCTCCGTGTCTCCATGTCGCCGTTTCAATCCTTTGCAGTACTCAACAATCTTTTCCTCTTCTCCGACGCCGAATATGGCATCAATTTCAGGTATCTCTTTTAAAAGTTGCTCCCTGTATCTCTTAGCAAGACATCCAAATGCAACAAGTTTTCTTGTTCCCTTAGCTTTTTGACCCCTTAAACCCTTCTTAATATCAGCAAGCCTGAGTATTTCTTCAATAGATTCTTTTTTCGCGTCTTCTATAAAGCCGCATGTATTTACGAGAATTATATCTGCAGCCTCAGGCATGTTCAGGTATGAGAAGCCGTTGCTGATTAGTCTTTGTGTAAGCTTATCAGAGTCAACGAGATTTTTTGGGCAGCCGAGACTTACGACACTGATCTTATTTGGCATATTTATGCGCCTTTTTAACAGCAGAATAGATTATGAAATAACCGAGGATAGCAGAAATCAGACCAACGAGTGTTGTGCCCAGGATAAAAGGAATAAGGAGCGATTCCAGTTCAGATAGTATGGAAACGAATCTGATATTTGACCAGTCTATATCCGGAATTATATTTGTGACCCCAAGACATTTTGCTCCAACCCATGTGCTGAATGTATAGATAGGCACTATAGTCCATGGGTTTGTAACAAATACGCCTGTCATCGTTACGATCTTGTTCCACCTGAATATCCATGCCAATGCAATGCCGAGAACTGTATGAAGCCCGAGCAGGGGAGACATGCCAATGAAGACGCCGACGGCAAATGCTATTGCCAGTCTGTGGGGGGTGTCTTTTATCCGTAATATACCCCTGAGTCTATCTCTTAATGCCAAAGTGTTGATACCCCTCTGCTCTCAGGTCAGACTTTTTACCCCTCTTATCAATAACTATCCTCTCTTTTTTTGTTATCTCGCCTATACAGGTTATTTTTAGTTTTGAGTTTTGTCGCCCCAGGCGACTCGCTAAGGCGAGAGTTTCGAGTTTCGAGTTTCGAGAAGCTGTGAATAACAGTTCATAATCTTCTCCTCCTGAGACTGCAAGCTTGAAAGGATCGATTTTCAAAACAGATGATACCTTCTGCATCTGACGAGATATGGGGATATGTGTAGCATATAACTTTGCGCCAACTCTGCTTTCATTACACAGCCTCGATAAGTCTATGAAGAGCCCGTCGCTTATATCAATCATGGCTGTCGCGTCTTTAACAAAATCTTTGGGATTCCGTGCAATGGGCATGAGGTGTCGTTTGAGTAATGGCTTGACTGTATTCCATGTTAGGCAAAGTTTTGAAAGTTTGGAGATAATAATTTGGAGTTCGGAATTATCCCCCCCACCCATCCCTCCCCCTCGAGGGGGGAGGGTTAGGGAGGGGGTGTTCTCAATCGGAACGGTCTTTTTTATTTTCTTAAGCGCTTCAAGCCCGCATGCAGAATCTCCGAGATTGCCTGTTACATATATCTTATCACCAGGATGCGCGCCGGAACGTTTTACAGGTCTGTCTGTATTTCCTGTGAGCGATGCAGCTATGAACATCTCATTCTTTGTGGAAGAAAGGTCCCCTCCTATAAGAGATACTCCGTACAATTTCATGGCAACGTGAACTCCGTCAAAAAACGCGAGTATGAACGAATGTTCTGTATTCTTATTCATAGCAATATTAAGCAGCAGATATTCAGGCGCCCCTCCCATCGCATAGATATCGCTCACATTTACAGAAACAAGTTTGAATCCGAGCTGGTAAGGCGTCATGAAACTGAGATCAAAATGGATTCCCTCAACCATCATATCGGTTGTCATGAGCAGGTTTTTATTATGATATTTTATTACTGCAGCGTCATCGCCTATGCCTACAAGAATATCCTTTGACCTTTTGAAGAATCTTTTACATATGGTTTCTATTAAAGGGAGTTCGCCGATTTCGGATAGTTTCATAGGCTGATTACTTACTGCCTTTATGCCTACTGATATTTTTTAGGGCTGTCTTTAATACATCATCCATTGTATCTGCAAAGATAAATTCCATATCCCTCTTTACGTATTTCGGTATATCCTCAAGGTCTTTTTTATTCCTTTTGGGTATTATCACGCTCTTTATCCCCATCCTTTTTGCTGCAAGCGCTTTTTCTCTTAGTCCGCCTATTGGAAGCACCCTGCCTCTTAAGGTAACCTCGCCTGTCATCGCAACATCTTTTCTTACATATCTTCCTGTAAGCGCGGATGCAATAGCAGTTGCCATTGTTATTCCTGCAGACGGCCCATCCTTTGGCGTAGCTCCGGCTGGAACGTGTATGTGCAGATCTGTTTTTGAAAACACTTCATCCTTTATGCCGAGGGATGAAGCCTTTGATCTTATATAGCTCAGAGCTGCCTGGGCTGATTCCTTCATGATATCTCCAAGCTGTCCCGTAAGGGTAAGAGCGCCCTTACCTTTCATTGTTGTTGCTTCTACATAGATTATATCGCCGCCTGTTTCTGTCCATGCGAGTCCTGTTGCAACACCTATCTGATCTTTCTCCATCTCATCTTCAGGCAGGTATTTCGGCACCCCGAGATACTTATGAAGAGTCTTTATTGTTATAAGGAACCTTTTCTGTCTGCCTTCTGCTATCTTTTTGGCAACCTTTCTGCAGAGATTTGCTATTTCCCTTTCAAGGTTTCTTACTCCTGCCTCTCTCGTGTATTGGGATATTGTCATAAAAACTGCGGGATCTGTTATCCGCAGCACTTTGTTGGTTATGCCGTGTTCTTCAAACTGTTTTGGGATCAGATAATTTTTTGCTATCCCGAGTTTTTCCTCTGCCGTGTATCCGGAGAGGTATATTCTCTCCATTCTGTCCCGCAAAGGACTTGGGATTGTATCAACGAGGTTCCCTGTTGTTATGAACATGACCTTAGAAAGGTCAAACGGCACTGTAAGATAGTGGTCAACAAATGTATTGTTCTGTTCAGGGTCAAGGACTTCGAGGAGAGCTGAAGATGGATCGCCTCTGAAGTCCATCCCGATCTTGTCTATCTCGTCGAGCATGAATACAGGGTTATTTGTTCCTGCTGTCTTTATGCCCTGTATTATTCTGCCAGGCAAAGCACCGACATATGTTCTTCTGTGTCCCCTTATCTCTGCTTCATCTCTAACGCCGCCAAGCGACATGCGTACAAATTCCCTTCCGAGCGATCTTGCAATTGATTTTCCCAGTGATGTTTTTCCGACGCCAGGCGGACCTATAAAGCAGAGTATCGGCCCTTTCATCTTTTCTTTCTTAAGTTTTCTTACGCTGAGATATTCGAGTATTCTTTCTTTGACTTTTTCAAGGTCATAGTGATCTTCATCAAGAACCTTTTTTGCTGTCTTTATATCAAGGTTGTCTTTTGTTGTATTTGACCATGGAATTTCAACCATCCATTCGAGATATGTTCTTACTGTCCCTGCCTCTGCGCTGTCAGGGTGCATTTTTTCGAGGCGCTTAAGCTGTTTCTCTGCCTCTTTTTGAACTTTTTCAGGCATTTTTGCAGCCTCTATCTTTTGTTTGAACTCCCTGATCTCCTCTGCCCTCTCATCAATGTCGCCGAGCTCTTTTTGTATTGCTTTTAGCTGTTCCCTGAGAAAATACTCCCTTTGTGTTTTGTCAATCTCACCTCTCACTTCAGTCTGGATTTTTTGCTGGACAGTCAGAAGTTCGATCTCTCTGTTCAGGATCTCGCTGACCTTTCTAAGACGATAAACCGGATCAGTAATCTCGAGCACCTCCTGCGCCTGTTCTGTCTTCAGTCCTATGTTGGATGCAATAAGGTCAGCAAGTTTTCCTGGTTCCTCAAGATTTTCTATAACTATCATTATGTCCGGCAGGATGGTCTTGCCGAGCGAGACAACCTTGTCTATTTGTTCTTTTACCGTTCTTATAGTTGCCTCGGTCTCGATAGTGATCTCTTCTATCTTGTTGTCAGATATCTTTGTTATCTCAGCCATGAAGAATGGTTCTTCCTGTGATATCTTCACTGTCTTTGCCTTTGCAAGCCCTTGAATGAGTATCTTGACTCTTCCGTCCGGCAGCTTCAGCATCCTCATTATAAGACCTACTGTGCCTGTGGAATAAAGCTCAGCAGGTCTCGGATTTTCAATAGCGAGGTCTTTTTGGGTCAGAAGCATTACCATTTTATTTGTGTTCAGGGAATGTTCTATAGCCTTTATTGACATCTCTCTTCCAACAAAAAGAGGAAGTATCATGTAGGGAAAGACAACAATGTCCCTTACAGGAAGCACAGGAAGGATTTGAGGTATTTCTATTTCTTTTTCTTCTTTTTCTATCAGACTTGCCATTAGAAACTCCTAATTTTTGAATGTAAAATTTTAATGCTGCTTTTTATGTTTTAACGTCATCGTGATATCAAGCAGATATCTGGCGAATGAATCTGATATCTCTGTGTTCTTGAGCGCAAAGTTAACCGTTGCTTTGAGATATCCGAGTTTATCGCCGGCATCATATCTTTTACCCTTGAAAAGGTATCCATAAATGGCCTGCTTCTTGAGCAGCGCTTTCAGGGCGTCTGTGAGTTGTATCTCGCCACCCTTGCCTGGAGGGAGCTTTTCAAGGATAGCGAATATTTCAGAGGTAAGGATATATCTGCCTATTATTGCAAGATTAGAGGGCGCCTTTTCCTTTGAAGGTTTCTCGATAAGATCACTGATTTTATATACACTGTCGCCAGCGGCGGTCCCTTTAATTATACCGTATTTATTCACTTCAGATATCGGTACCTCTTCGAGTGCAACTACAGGACAACCGTATTTTCCGTAGAGTCTGATCATGTCTTTGAGCAGAGTCTCTTCAGTGTCAATAACATCATCGCTTAAAAGGACTGCAAAGGGCTCGTCTTTGACAAATGGTTTTGCACAGAGGATTGCGTGTCCCAGTCCGAGCGCTGCCCTCTGCCGTATGTATGCGAGTTTTATATGATTAAGCCTTGTAATTTCCTCAAGGAGTTTTTTCTTGTCTGATTTCCTTAGATTCTCCTCAAGTTCGTACGCTGAATCAAAGTGGTCTTCAATAGCGCGTTTATACTTTCCCGTGATTATTATAAACTCTTCAATATTACAGCCGATTGCCTCTTCTATTGCATACTGTATCATGGGTTTATCAACGATAGGCAGCATTTCTTTTGGTGACGCCTTTGTCGCAGGGAGAAACCGCGTGCCAAGCCCTCCGGCGGGAAATATGGCCTTTTTTATCTTTTTATCCATATGAGAGATCCTTTTCCTTTGTCATGAATGAAGTGTGCCATTAAGCAAGAAAGATTACAATGTTAAGATATAACATAAATTATAACATATCAACACTTGTTTTTTTTGATCACATTAATATAAGATTTTCCTATAAAATACTCTGATCTCTTATTTTTTGAATTAATTTATTTTTAATAAGTACTGGAAAATTAAAAAGGCGCTCTGTTAAAATGATAGCCGATTT
This sequence comes from Nitrospirota bacterium, assembly GCA_016208915.1. GTDB lineage: Bacteria > Nitrospirota > Thermodesulfovibrionia > Thermodesulfovibrionales > UBA1546 > JACQXE01. Next base: position 42,326 of record JACQXE010000010.1, read on the forward strand.
TTTCGTTTACAACCCGTAGGGGAGGTATTGAATGGATTTTAAAGGGCAGGTTGCTATTGTGACAGGCGGCGCTCGCGGGATTGGAAAGTCAATCGCAGAGGCTCTTGCCACGAAGGGAGTGAATCCTGTTATCGCTGACATTGGACTCGAGCAGGCAGGAGAGACATCAGCAGGGATAGAAAGGCTTGGCGTCAAATCAATGGCAGTCAGCCTTGATGTCTCAAAAGCAGAGGAAGTGATAAGGGTATTTGATGATATATTAAAGGAGTTCGGGAGAATTGATATCCTTGTTAATAATGCAGGCATAACCCGGGACAGCCTCATAATGAGGATGAAAGAAGAAGACTGGGATGCTGTTATAAGTGTCAATTTGAAAAGCGTTTTCCTTTGTTCCAGAGAGGCTATAAAGGTAATGACAAAGCAGAGATACGGCAGGATTATAAACATAGCATCAGTTGTAGCGTTTATGGGCAATCCGGGACAGGCAAATTACAGCGCATCAAAGGCAGGGATTGTAGGACTCACAAAGACTATTGCAAAAGAATATGCAAGCAGGGGCATAACTGCAAATGCAGTTGCGCCCGGCTTTATAACAACTGCAATGACTGACAAGCTTCCTGATAATGTCAAAGAAGAGATGAAGAAGGCGATTCCTCTTGGAAGATTCGGTATGCCTGAGGATGTTGCAAATGCCGTTGTCTTTCTGGCCTCGCCGCAGGCAAGTTACATAACAGGTCAGATTATGCATGTCAATGGCGGAATGTATATGTAATAAAAATTAAAAATGCAAAATGGAAAGTTCAAAATCAAGAAAAAAGCTTTTTCTAAAATTTTGAATTAAAATTTTGCAATTCGCATTTTAAATTTTGAATTTAAATTGGAGGTGTAATAATGATTGAAGAAAAAGTAAAAGAGATTATAGCAAAACAGCTTGGTGTTAACCCTTCTGAGGTTACGCCTGAGGCATCTTTTGTCGAGGATCTCGGAGCAGATTCGCTTGACACTGTCGAGCTTGTAATGGCATTCGAGGAGGCGTTCAATATAGAGATACCCGATGAGGATGCTGAAAAGATAATAAAGGTAAAGGACGCAGTAGCGTATATTGATAGCAAGAAGTCCTAATGGGAAGAAGAGTTGTTGTAACAGGTGTTGGCCTTGTAACACCTCTCGGCATAGGGGTAGAGGAAACATGGAAAGGACTTATTGAAGGGAGATCAGGCATCAGGAGGATTACCCAATTTGACGCCTCCCAGTTTATAACCCATATAGCTGGAGAGATAGAAGGCTTTAATCCTGAAGAGTATATAGAACCCAAGGAAGTAAAAAAGATGGATCGTTTTATCCATCTTGCTATTGCTGCTTCTGATATGGCAATAGAGGATTCAGGATTGAAGATAGCAGAGAATAATGCTGAAAGGGTCGGTGTCATTATAGGCGCCGGCATGGGAGGACTCCCTGCGATTGAGCGTCATCATTCTATACTGCTCGAAAAAGGTCCGAGAAGGATAACGCCATTTTTTATTCCGATGCTGATAATAAATCTTGCATCAGGCCAGGTTTCAATAAAGCACGGAGCAAAGGGACCCAACTCTGCCGTGGCAACTGCATGCGCAACCGGAAGTCATTCCATAGGCGATGCCTTCAAGATAATCCAGAGGGGTGATGCTGACGCAATGATTGCAGGCGGGACAGAATCAGTAATTACTCCGCTTGGCATTGGCGGGTTCAATGCAATGAAAGCCCTTTCTACAAGAAACAATGAACCTGAAAAGGCAAGCAGACCGTTTGACATAGACAGGGATGGATTCGTGATGGGAGAAGGCGCAGGGGTAATGGTTATCGAAAGCCTTGAGAGCGCACTTTCAAGAGGCGCAAAGATATATGCTGAGATAGTAGGATACGGCATGACTGCTGACGCCTATCACATTACATCTCCTGCCCCCGAAGGCGAGGGCGCTGCGCGTTGCATGGCTGTGGCATTGAAAGACTCTGGAATTCCCCCTTCAGAGGTAGATTATATAAACGCCCACGGAACTTCTACGAAGTACGGAGATGAACTCGAGAGCATTGCAATAAAGACAGTCTTCAAAGATCACGCTTATAAGCTTGCAGTGAGTTCAACAAAATCAATGACAGGGCATCTCCTTGGCGCTGCAGGAGGTGTAGAAGCAATTATCAGCGTATTAGCAATAAAAGATAATATAGCGCCTCCTACCATAAATCTTGATAATCCAGACCCTCAGTGCGACCTTGATTATGTCCCTCACAAGGCAAGAAAGATGGAGATAAACTGCGCTATGTCCAATTCATTCGGTTTTGGAGGAACAAATGCCTGCCTTGTTTTTAAGAGATTTTCTGTTTAGCCGACCTTGTTTATAAATTCTCATTCACACTGGCAGGATTATAGTATTTTCGCTCATCCATAGCCTTTCAGGTTATCTTTAGCAACTACTGTTTCTCTGGAGCATCTGAATCATGGAGTATTGTGTGTTTCTGTATTAATGGAGTATTGGAGTGTTGCCTGAGACAATAGTACTGATTTAAAAAAATGCGGCTTTGTATAAAAATATAATTTTTTTGTTGACAAATACGTGTTGGTATGATATAAATTTATACAGATATGGTAAAACAGCCCACAGCAGAGACATTGAAGATGTTGTTTTCATCAGCAATAAGAGCAGATGTTCTGGCTCTTCTCCTCAACAGCCCGGAAGAAAAATTCTATGTGAGAGAAATAGCAAATCTTATAAGAAAAAACCCTTCCGGTGTTAAGAGAGAGCTTGACAACCTTGAGAAGATGGGGCTCGTATTTAGCCATAAGGTTGCTAATCTCAGGTATTTGCAGGCAAATAAGATGTCTCCGTTATTTTCAGAGCTTAAGAATCTGATTGCAAAGTCCCTCGGGCTGCCCGGCGCTCTTAAGACAGTGGTAAGAACGTCAGGTGCAAAGGCAGCATTTATGTATGGTCCATATGCAGAGGGCGAAGATGTAAGTACAGTTGATATTTTTGTTATCGGCGCATCTTCTGTAATAGCAGCAGGATTAAAAGAAATAGAGGAAAAATTCGGCAAAAAGATTAACTGCATTGTTATTGAGGAATCAGAGTTCAAGCTCAAGAAAGAAAAGGCAGATGCTGAGATGGAAAAACTGCTTGCAGGGAAAAAGATTATGCTGACAGGAAGGGTTTAGAAAAAAGCTTTCCCCTTCGGGGCTTCGACCCGAAGAGGAAATAGAGAGGGGGTGAACAGTAATGGCAGCTAAGAAGAAAGCAGCAGCAAAGAAGAAAAAGAAATAAGTTACCGTTATGTTTTTTGGGCTGGAGAGCAAATAACTCTCCAGCCTCTTTTTTTGTTTTTTTGTTCCTAAAGAATAAGCCACTATTTACAGCTAATGTAGTTTAAGGATAAGGGTTTCCGTCAAAAAAATCAAGAGAAAAATTATAACTTATTGAAAAATAAGTGTTTTTTGTGGGTATACAAATCTTGGGGCCTGCTCAAAATCCGATATAATCTCCCAACAGTCAGTTGAAGCCAGCAGCTTTTTCGTAAACTTAATGTTTGATGAATGACCTGCCTTGTTCGCTACTATATGACCAAACACAGGGCATCCTATTAAAGAAATATCTCCTATAAAATCAAGTATCTTATGTCTGACAAACTCATCCTTAAAACGCAACCCTGACTTGTTCATCACGCCGTCTTCTCCGAGTATGACTGCATTATCTAAAGAGCCTCCCTTTGCAAGTCCGTTTGCACGTAGATATTCGACATCCTTTAAAAATCCAAATGTCCTTGCAGGAGCAACTTCTTTTATAAAATTTTCTTCGTTAAGATCGATGCTGAGCTGTTGTTCGCCCAAAAGGTGGTGGTTGAATTGAATTCTATAAGTAAGCTTTCTGCCCTCATATGGCAGCGCAGCAATCTCAGCGTGGCCATCTTCAAAGATAACAGGCTTTATAATCCGCATATAGGGCTGTTTTTTCCCCTGTTTTGCAATCCCGCCCTTAAGAATTATGTCTATCAATTCTGTCGAGCTTCCGTCAAGTATAGGTATCTCTGAGCCATTAATCTCGATGATCAGATTATCTATTCCAAGTCCTGACAGGGCTGCAAGTATGTGTTCAACTGTCTTTATCCTTGTTCCGTTAGAGCCGAGGCTTGTTGCGAATGCAGTATCTGTTACTGAAGCAATATTTGCCCTTATAATCACATTCTTGTCATTTCTGTAAAAGACAATGCCTGTGTCTCTCGGCGCAGGCTTTAGCTTTACAATAACACGGTTGCCGGTGTGAAGCCCTATGCCTTCAAAACTCACTGCTTGTTTTATTGTTCGCTGTAAACGCATAACCGATTATTATATGCAAATAAGATGCCAGTTGTAATTTCTTTAGATTCAAGGAGTTTTTTGCAGGAAGGTGTTGATTATATTCTTCAGATGTGGAGTTATCAACACATCTTATGCCTCTCCGCCAACCACAATCTCAGGTATCCTTATCGTAGGCATTGCATCTGACACAGGCGCTCCCTGATTGTCTTTTCCGCATGTCCCTATTGAAAATCCGAGGTCAGAGCCTACCATGTCAATGGACTTTAGTATTTCAGGGCCGTTTCCTGTGAGAGTGGCGCCCCTGACAGGCTCGCCAACGCTACCATTTTCAATTACATATGCCTCCTGAACCTCAAATACAAAATCGCCTGTTACAGTGTTTACCTGACCTCCGCCCATTTTCTTTACGAGCAGGCCTTTATTGGTCGCCTTAAGTATGTCCTCTGGCACAGAGCTGCCCGGAGCGATAAAGGTATTGGTCATTCTCGGAATAGGCCTGTGCTGATAAGACTCTCTTCTGCCGTTACCTGTTGATCTTGTCTTGTCCTGCATTGCTGTGAATTTGTCGTACATATAACCTTTTAGAACGCCATTCTCTACGAGGACTGTTTTTTGTGACGGCGTGCCTTCGTCATCAAACCTGAATGAGCCTCTTTTATTTGGTAATGTCGCATCATCAACCACTGTTATGAGAGTTGAACCAACAGTTTCCCCGACTTTTCTGGAGTATACTGACAGTCCCTGCTGTGTGAGGTCAGCCTCAAGTCCATGGCCTATTGCCTCGTGTATCATTGTGCCTCCTGCCGCAGAAGCTATTACCACAGGCATCCTTCCTCCGGTCGCTCTTTTTGCAGTAAGCATCATCGTTGCCCGCCTTGCTGCGTTTAGGGCAATATCTTCCGGTCTTAAGATATCAAAAATCTCAAAACCTATGAGACCGCCTGCAGGCTCATAGCCTGTCTGGATTATGCCGTTATCCGATGCTATTACATTGACCACGAAGATTGTATGTATTCGTTCGTCCTCTGCAATTATGCCTTCTGAGGTTGCTATCTGTACCTTCTGAACAGAGTCTCGATACATAACAATTACCTGTTGAATCCTTTTGTCAAAATCCCTTGCGGTTTTGTTTGCAACCCTCACAATGTTTATTTTTTTATCAATAGGCACATTAGCAGGTAATAATTTTATGTTAAAGTCTACCTCTGGTTTCTGTGTTCTGAGGTCGAGGGTTATTAATCCCAGGGTATTTTGTCTGACACGCGAGAAGCTGTCAGCAAGCTCAAGCAGTGATTTTTCAGTCAATTCATTGCTGAAGGCATAATAAGTTTTTCCTTTTGCTATCAGCCTTATCCCGGCTCCTGAGTCAACGCCTGAAAGTATTTTTTCTATTTTATTGTCTTCAAGCTGAATAGAGGTCGGCCTTCTGTGTTCAACGAACACATCAGCATACTCCCCGCCTCTTGAAAGGGTTTTTTTAAGAATCCTGACGAGCAGGTCATTATCTAACATAAAAAAAGTCTCCAAAAAAGTTATTTTAACATCAACATAAGCTTTATGTGTAAACTTTATATGCAAAAAAAACAGTTGGTGCCAGCTTAAAGCATTGCTCAAAAATAATTCTTATTGCCTCTCTGATATGTTAAAATTTTATCTGATAATTTTGAGAAGTTAATCTGGACCACAGGATGAGTCTTTCGCTCAAGGCTAATCCTGCAGCCAATCAATTAAGGAGATATTTATGATAGGCATTATCGCTGGAAGCGGACTTTATGAAATGGAAGGGATTGTTATTAAAGAAACCAGAAAGGTCGAAACACCTTTTGGGGAACCTTCTGATTCCTACAGGATTGGTAAGATTGCAGGTACAGAGGTTGCATTTCTCCCAAGACACGGCTCTCCTCATCATATTGCGCCGCATAAGATAAATTACAGGGCAAATATCTGGGGTTTTAAGGAACTCGGCGCAGAAAGAATAATTTCAGTGAGTGCTGTGGGAGGCATAAGCCATGAGATGACACCCGGCGCCATCGTTGTTCTTGACCAGATAATAGATATGACAGAGGGAAGGGAGTTCACATTCTATGACAGGGATGAGATTGTTCATATAGATTTTACAGAGCCTTACTGTCCTGAGTTGAGGGCAGCTATCATTAATGCAGGGAAAAGATCAGTCGCTAAACTTAAAGAGAGAGGGACTTATTTATGCGTTAATGGCCCGAGGCTTGAGACAGCAGCAGAGATAAAAGCGTTTTCATTGCTCGGCGCTGATGTTGTGGGAATGACAGGCATGCCTGAGGCGTCTCTGGCAAGGGAACTCGAGATATGTTTTGCAGGCATCGCGGTTGTGACGAACTGTGCTGCAGGCATATCAGAGAAAAAGCTGACCACAACAGAGGTCATGGAAACAATGGCAAAGTCTGTAGAAGAAATAAGACTTATCTTAAAGGATACATTCCATGCTGTCTTGTCACAGCGGACTTGCGGCTGTAAAGACGCCCTCAGAGATGCAAGGATGTGATAAGATATTCCAATGGAAACAATACTGATAGTTGAAGACAAAGATTCAATGGCAGATATGCTGGCTGAGACTCTCAAGTCTGAGGGTTTCAGAACCGTTGTTGCAAAAGACGGGCTTGAAGGCATAAAAAAATTGAAGGAAGAAAGTATAGACCTTGTCCTTACTGACCTCAAACTGCCTAAAAAGGACGGGATAGAGGTCTTAAAGGCTGCAAAAGATGAAAATCCCCTCATGCCTGTGATAGTGATGACTGCGTACGGCTCTGTTGAGACTGCAGTTGCTGCAATGAAGGAAGGAGCATTTGATTTTATTACAAAGCCTTTCGATACCGACCATCTGTTAATGCTCGTTCAAAGGGCGCTTGAGACACAGAGATTAAGAACAGAAAATATGCTTCTAAAGGAAGAGTTCTCCTCGCATCTTGGGTCGTCGGGGATAATAGGCAAGAGCGAGAATATTGTCGGGGTTGCACAACAGATACAGAAGGTTGCTCCGAGCAAGACAACAGTCCTCATTTTGGGTGAGAGCGGGACAGGCAAAGAATTATTTGCGAGGGCAATACATAATCTCAGTCCGAGAAAAGAATATCCATTTGTTCCTATAAACTGCGCTGCCATACCGAGAGACCTGCTCGAGTCAGAGCTTTTTGGCCATGAAAAAGGTTCATTTACAGGAGCTGATTTTAAAAAAGTCGGCAAATTCGAACTGGCAGATAAAGGAACCATATTCCTTGATGAGATAGGAGAGATGGATACCGCACTTCAGGCTAAACTTCTGAGAGTCCTGCAGGAAGAAGAGATTGAGCGGGTTGGAGGGTCAAATACAATAAAGATAGATGTGAGGATTATTGCAGCAAGCAATAAGGATCTTGAGAAGGCTATATTGGAGAAGACATTCAGAGATGACCTCTATTATAGATTGAGTGTTTTCCCTGTAAAGATACCGCCTCTGAGAGAGAGGAGTGAGGATATCCCTCTGCTGGTTGAATTTTTTCTGAAAAAATACTGCAAAGAACTTAAAGCCCAGTTAAAAGGCATTTCGAATGATGCCCTTAACATGCTAAGCCAGTATCTGTGGAAGGGCAATATAAGGGAGCTTGAAAACACAATCGAACGGGCAATAATATTATGTGATGGGAAGACAATAATGTCTGAGCATATATCACTAAATCCCGTGTCTGTTGAGACGAGCATAAGGAATCTGTCGATGGACGGCGCACTTGAAGATACTGCAAAAGAGGCATTAAGAATAGCAGAGACACAAAGGATTATAAAGGCGCTGAAGGAAACAAAAGGCAATAAGAGCAGGGCGGCAGAGATTCTTCAGGTCAGCTACAAGACTCTTTTGACAAAGATCAAGGAATATCATATAGAATAAAATATTACTTCAAAACAAGTTGGAGGAAGAGAATGTCAGGTCATTCGAAATGGTCACAGATAAAACACAAAAAGGCGCACACTGATGCGAAAAGGGGAAAGATTTTTACAAAGATAGTGAAAGAGATAACAATTGCAGCAAGACTCGGAGGAGGCGACTCTGCAGGCAATCCGAGACTCCGTAATGCAATCGAGCAGGCAAAGGAAGTCAATATGCCCTACGACAATATCAAGAAGGCTATTATGAAAGGGACAGGAGAGCTTCCAGGGGTTTCATACGAGGAATTTGTATATGAAGGTTACGGACCTTCAGGTGTGGCAGTCATGATCGAGGTATTGACTGACAATAAGAACAGGACTGTCCCTGAGATACGGACTATAATGGGTAAGAATAACGGGAGTCTCGGCGAAACAGGATGTGTTGCCTGGATGTTCGATAAAAAAGGTTATATACTGGTTAGCAAGGGAAAGTCATCAGAGGACTCTGTGATGTCAGTTGTGCTTGAGGCAGGCGCTGAGGACATGAGGAATGATCCGCAGGAGAATAATTACGAGATAATCACTGCACCAGAGGATTTCAACAAGGTGAAGGCTGCACTTGAAGATTCAAAAATACCTTTTGAGTCTGCTGAGATAGCAATGCTGCCCAAAAACTATGTTGCTCTTAATGAGAAGGCAGCAGAGCAGATGATAAGGCTTATGGATGCTCTTGAAGAGCACGATGATGTCCAGAACGTTTATGCAAATTTTGATATCCCTGACGAGATTGCTGAAAAGGCAGGCAAGTAAAATTATTAACTTATTTTTGGTTTGCAATATTTAGCCTCATAGATTTATCATAGAAAACGTGATGGTTACTTCTATCCGCGCAACTCTTAAGAGAAAGTTTCTTGCTGGGCTGATTGTATCGATTCCTGCGGTAATCACTATTTTAGTTATCGTATGGTTTTTTGAATTCGTGGACGGCATACTAGGCACCGTTTACAACAAGATGCTTGGATATAATGTCCCGGGCCTCGGGTTCATTTCTGCGATATTTTTGATATTTCTTATCGGAATAATATCAACAAATGTCTTCGGTAAAAAGTTAATAGAGTTTTTTGAAAAGGCTGTTGTCAGAATACCTGTATTCAAGGGCATTTATACAGCAGTAAAACAACTCGTTGACGGATTTTCGCCTGAAAACAAAGGGTCATTCAAAAGATTTGTGATAGTAGAATATCCAAGAGCAGGCTCTTATTCCTTTGGATTTTTGACCAAGGAATGGACTGTTAAAACCGACAGAGACGGAAGAGAATCATATCTCAGGGCAGTGTATATACCAACCAATCATCTTTATTTCGGAGATATAGTACTTTTTAGAGATAGTGAAGTATTCTACACTGATATCCCTATCGAAGAGGGCATAAAAACGATTCTTTCAGGCGGCATTGCAGCGCCGTCCCGGATATCGGAGTCAAAAGAATGAAACTTGCAGTTGTTGTCCTTGCAGCAGGCCGTGGGAAAAGGATGAATTCTAATGTTCCAAAGGTTTTGCATAGGATATTCGATAAGCCCATGCTCCAGTATGTCTTGGACTCTTCCTCCATGCTCAGGCCGTCGAAGATACTTATTGTGGTAGGAAAACATCAAGAGGATATTAAGAATTCGGTAAAAAACAGAGATGTCTCATTTGTCATGCAGAAAGAACCGAAGGGAACTGCTCACGCGCTCAGAAAGGCAGTAATGAGGCTAAAAGGTTTTAAGGGGACAATAATTGTCCTGAATGGAGATGCCCCGCTCATAACAGCAAAGACATTGCGCAGACTTCTTATGCTGCACAGAAATGGGAAAAACGATATCTCTTTTATATCTTTTATAGCAGGTAGCCCCGCTGCATACGGACGGGTTCTGAGAGATAAATCAGGCAATGTGCGTTCGATTATTGAAGAAAAGGATGCAAACAAAAGCCAGAAAAATATAAGCGAGGTCAATAGCGGTATATATGCATTTGAAGCCGATGCCCTGAAACTTCTGGAAGATATCTCTATGAATAAGTTAAAAGGTGAATACTACCTTACTGATATTATCGGTATTGCAAGGGATAGGGGCTTAAGAGTTAAGGCATACTGTATAGGTTCTGAAGCGGAACTAATGGGGATTAACACAGCAACAGAGCTTCTGAAGGCTCGGCAGATGTTCAGGGAACGGATAATCAACAAGTGGATAGAAACAGGTGTTATATTTTTGGATCCTGATTCTGTCTTTGTCTTTCCGCATGTTATTATAGGAAAAGATACTATCATTTATCCTGATGTCTATCTCGAAGGAAAAACAAAGATCGGAAAGGGCTGTATCCTATATCCAAATGTAAGGATTAATGACAGCATTGTCAAAGACAGAGCAGTTATTAAGGATTCTACGATTATCGAGAGTTCTCTTGTAAGGGAAAATGCAGTGATAGGCCCCTTTGCGCATTTAAGGCCGGGCTGTGATATCGGGGCTGAAGCAAAGATAGGCAATTTTGTTGAGGTCAAAAAATCCGTTATAGGTAAAAAGACAAAGGCATCACACCTGAGTTATCTCGGTGATGCATCTATTGGTGAGAGTGTGAATATTGGTGCAGGCACGATAACATGCAACTATGATGGAAAAGGAAAGCACAGGACAATAATTGAAGATAATGTTTTTATAGGCAGTGACACGCAGCTTGTTGCGCCTGTCAGTGTTGGCAAGAGTGCATACATTGGTGCAGGCTCAACGATTACAAAAGATATTCCTTCTATGTCTCTGGCAATAAGCAGGGTAGAGCAGAGAAACATAGATGGCTGGGTATCAAAAAAAATAAAAGTTAAAAGTTCTAAGTTAAAAGTTCTAAGTTAAAAGTGAAAGGAGTTAAAGGCAATGGTAGTAAGCATCAAGTAGTCAGGTAGTTAAGGGTTTGTCCCTTTTGCTACTTGCTACTTGCTACTTGCTACTTGCTACTAACATGTGCGGGATAATAGGATATACGGGCAAGAAAGATGCGGTCTCAATTATTCTCGATGGGCTCAGGCGTCTCGAGTATAGAGGATATGACTCAGCAGGGGTCGCATTCTTTGGAGAAAAGGGCATTGAGGTTAGAAGATGCCGTGGAAGGATCAGGGACCTAGATGCGCTTATAGAGGCTAATAAGCCATTCAGCCCAACCGGGATCGGGCATACACGGTGGGCAACGCACGGAAAGCCGTCAGAGGACAACGCCCATCCTCACAGATCAGACGGTATAGTGCTTGTGCATAACGGGATAATAGAAAACTATCTCGACCTTAAGCGCAGGCTTCAGGAAGAGGGCTTCAAGTTCACATCAGAGACAGATACAGAAGTGCTCTGCCATCTTATAAATAAACATATTAATCCTGAAACTCCACTCGAGGATGCTGTCAGAAAGGCGCTAAAGGATGTAAGGGGCGCTTATGCAATAGCTGTAATGAATGAAAAAGAACCCGGCAAAATTGTAGGCATAAGAAAAGACAGTCCTCTTGTAATAGGCGTCGGTGAAGGAGAATTTTTCATTGCTTCAGACGTTCCTGCTTTTCTTAATTATTCAAGAAATGTGATATTTCTCGATGAAGGCGAGATGGTTGTTATTACCGAGGGTGGAATGAAAATAACAACGCTTGACGGAGTTTTGGTTCATAAAAATTCCGAGTCTGTTTCATGGAGTCCTGCAATGGCTGAGAAAGGTGGATACAAACATTTTATGCTTAAGGAGATATTTGAGCAGCCAAGGTCGATTGCAGATACCCTGAGAGGAAGGTTTTATCCTGAAAGCGGTGAAGTAAATATGGAGGAGTTCGGGATTGGCACGGATGATCTTAAAGATATAGAAAAGATATTTATCGTTGCATGCGGTACATCGTGGCATGCCAGTCTTGTTGGAAAATACATCATAGAAGAGCTTGCGAGGGTGCCTGTAGATGTGGATATAGCTTCAGAATTCAGATATAGAAACCCGATACTTGGGAAGAGCCTGTTTATAGCAATAACCCAGTCAGGAGAGACTGCTGATACACTTGCAGCAATGAGAGAGGCAAAAAAGCGCGGGGCAAAAACCTTGACTATATGTAATGTTGTGGGCAGCACTGCAGCGAGAGAGGCGGATGCTGTTTTTTATACACACTCCGGCCCTGAGATAGGTGTTGCGTCAACAAAGGCCTTCACAGCACAGATTATCGGGCTTTATCTTTTTGCAGCAGGTATTGCACATATGAAAGGCAGGATTAACAGCAACTCAGCAACAGAACTTCTCAGGGATCTGCTATTTCTGCCTGAGATGATAGAGAAAGTGCTCGCTAAAGACAGCGAGATTTTAAAGATTGCAAAAGAGCTGTTTAAGGCTGAAGACTTTCTGTATCTCGGCAGGGGAATAAATTATCCCATTGCACTTGAAGGCGCACTTAAGCTTAAAGAGATATCATATATCCATGCAGAGGGTTATCCGGCAGGTGAGATGAAGCATGGTCCTATAGCCTTGATCGATGAAGCTGTGCCATCTGTGTTTTTACTGCCGAAAGACAGGCTTTACGAGAAAGTTCTTTCTAATATTGAAGAGGTGCGGAGCAGAGGGGGGAAGATTATAGCAGTAACAAATGATGTTGATGAAGATGTCTGTAACCGCTTTGATTACTGCATATCTGTGCCTGATGCAAACCCGTTTCTTTCAACAATACTCATGATAGTTCCTCTGCAGCTTCTTGCATATCATGTAGGCGTGCTGAGAGGGTGCGATGTTGATCAGCCGAGGAATCTTGCCAAGAGTGTAACTGTAGAATGATTTAACCTTAAAATTATAGACATAAATAATCATTATTTGTTATCCTATAAAGGAGTTGTCATGTCAAAAGAGGTTTTACTCAAAAATCTAAATCCACAGCAGAAGGATGCTGTTTTGCACACAGGGAGCCCGCTTTTGGTTCTTGCAGGCGCAGGAAGCGGCAAGACAAGGGTTATTACCTACAAGTTTGCTTATATTGCGCAATCAAAAAAGATCTCACCGCAGTCAATTCTGACTGTCACATTCACCAACAAGGCAGCCGAAGAGATGAAGGGAAGGATATCCCGACTTATTGGAAAGGATATCGATGGCTCATGGATAGGCACTTTTCATTCTCAATGCAATAGAATACTCCGAAAGGAGATAAAGGCTCTCGGTTATGAGAATAATTTTCTGATATACGATGATGACGATCAGTGTAACCTCATAAGATACATATTAAAAGAGTTCAGGATATATGAGGCAATGTATAAAGGAGTTGTATCGAAGATAAGCTCTCTAAAATCTTCTCTCGTAAACCCTAGTAAATTTCTTTCCCAGGTAAGTGGCTTTGGTTTTGATGAAAAGCTTGCAAAGGTCTATGTGAGATATCAGGATGAGCTTAAAAGGTGCAACGCTCTTGATTTTGATGATCTGATAGTCCTGACAGTAAAGCTGATGGAAGAAAATCCAAAAATGCGAGAAAAATACCATGATATATTCAGATATGTACTCGTTGATGAATTTCAGGATACAAACTATGCGCAATACAGGCTTCTGAAACTTATTTCCCAAAAGGACAACATATGTGTGGTTGGAGACGATGACCAGAGCATATACAAATTCCGGGGAGCGGATGTTTCGAATATACTTAATTTCGAAAAGGATTTTCCCGGAGCAAAGATTGTGAAGCTTGAACAGAACTACAGATCAACCCAGAATATTCTTGACGTTTCGAGTGCTGTGATTGCCAGCAATCCGATGAGAAGGCAGAAAAAACTCTGGACGAAAAGAGGCTGCGGTGAAAAGGTCTATCACTGCTGGCTTAACACAGAAGAGGAAGAGGCAAAGCACATAGCAAGCTTGATAAAGGAACTATATCTGAAAGGCGAGTATAATTATAAGGATTTTGCCGTTCTTTATAGAGTGAATTTTCAGGCCAGGGCAATTGAGGATGCCCTTAGAGATGAAATGGTACAGTATCGTGTTATGGGCGGAATAAGCTTTTATCATCGCAGGGAGATAAAGGATATGCTTGCCTACATGCATCTTGCAATAAATCCTAACGACAATGTGAGCCTCAGGCGTATAATAAACTGCCCTCCGAGGGGAATAGGAGCAGCGACCCTCTTAAAGATAGAGCATGAGGCAAAGAAGAAATCACTAAGCCTTTTTAATGCAATCAAGGCGATCTTAAAGGCTAATGGAGTTGCGCTCTCTGCAAAAGAAAAACTCAGCGGATTTGTCGGGATGATAGATCAGGTAATATCTGCCAATTATAAGTCTGCGGCAGCAATGCTTCGGGATATAGTTGAGAAGGTGAAATACATAGATTTTATAGGCGAGGAAAGGGCGCAGAATGTATATGAACTCATTGCATCTGCAGAAGGTAAGGATTTAAGCAGTTTCAATGACATGGCAGCGCTGGTTATGGTAACGGATGAGGTGAATGCAGAAAATTCTGTCTCGCTTATGACCATGCACAGCACCAAGGGTCTTGAGTTCCCGGTAGTTTTCATAGTTGGCCTTGAGGACGGCCTTATGCCTTATTTCAAGGCGCTTGACAATAACGATGAACTGTCAGAGGAGAGAAGGCTATTCTATGTTGGTATGACAAGGGCAAAGGATGTCTTATGGCTTACCGGTACAAGAAGAAGGAGGTTGTACACAAAGATGCAGGAACAGGAGCCGTCAAGGTTTCTTAATGATATACCTCCGCAATGCTGTCAGTGGATAGAAAAATCAGTGAAGGCACAACCTGTGTCGCTTCCTGCAATAAGGCTTCCGCAGATAAAACCTTCCCTTTCATATGTGGTTGGATCCAGAGTGAACCATCCTAAATGGGGAGTAGGTGTTGTGAGGGAGTGTTATGGCGAAGGAGATGAACAGAAGGTCATGGTAAACTTTCCTGATGTGGGCGTAAAGAAACTCGCTCTCAGATTTGCAAATCTCGAGAAGATATAAAAGACGATATGAAGATTTCCGTTGAACATATTGCAAAACTTGCAAGGCTTTCCCTTTCTGAGCAGGAAAAGGAATTGTTCAGCGCGCAGTTAAACAGTATTATCGTTTATGTGGAAAAATTAAGTGAACTCGATACTAAAGATATTGAGCCCACATCCCATGTGCTTTCATTGAACAATGTAGTGCGTGACGACACACCGAGAGAATCCATCCTCAGAGATGAGGCCCTCTCAAATGCCCCTGACCATACGGAAAAATTCTACAGAGTGCCCAAGATAATAGAGTGAGAAACAGTTCCATAGTGCAGAAGTCAGAAGTCAGTCTCCTTCGGCGACTCGTCCGCACTCAGGCGGACTCGCCGAGGAGAGCCGAGGCGAGAAGTCAGAAGTGCGAATGTTTAAATACTATCCACTGTTCACTATTCACTATTCACCGGGGTTTATCATGCTGAGGTGCATGCTCAGGGCAAAGATACACATGGCCACTGTCACAGAGTCAAACCTCGAATACGAGGGAAGCATTACTATCGATGAAGGCATTCTGAAAAAAGCCGGGATACTTCCTTATGAGCAGGTTATGATAAGCAATCTGAATAACGGCGAGAGGTTTGAGACATATGTAATCCCCGGCAGGAGAGGCTCCGGAATGTTTTGCCTTAACGGCCCGACTGCAAGAAAGGGCGCTGTCGGAGACAAGATTATCATATTCTGCTACGGCTATTTCGAAGACGACAAGATTAAGGCATCGAAACCGAATATCGTTGTCCTTAATTCAAAAAACAAGATCAGCAAGATTAAGTAGATTGAATCGGTAATGTAGCCCAAAAATGCCGCATTCGACATTCAGATAACTTATTAAATTCTTAACTGTTTTTGTCATTAGCTTATTTATTAATAGGTTAACAATTGTTAACCACACACATAACGGTTAACATGGGAATTAAATGAAATCAAGAGGCTTCCGCTCTTCTCGAAGCATCAGCGAAGAGTCGCCCGAGGCGACTGCTCTTCCTCGCTTGCTTGCTTCCGAGCTTTCACGAAGTGACTCGCCCCAGCTTCTGCTCTATTGCGCTTTTGCACTATAGTACTTTAGAAAATATACGGGAAGTGGAGCCTGGTTTTAGGTTTTAGTTGAGTAGACTAATTTAGATATTTCATCCGGCATGTTTTCATTTTAGCACGGGACTTGCGCTGAAACGATGTTTTTGCGTATTGTAAAAATACTGTTATATCTAAGGAAATATGAGAAAGCCATTACTTTGAATAAAAAGAGTGTCTCAGCATATATCACGCCTGAGGGTCAAAAGCGTTTGAAATCTGAACTGTCATATCTCTGGAAGGTTAAACGCCCTCAGGTTACCCTGGCTGTTGCTGAAGCTGCTGCTATGGGCGATCGTTCTGAGAACGCAGAATATATTTATGGTAAAAAGCAGTTAAGACAGATTGATTCCCGTATACGCTTTCTTGCAAAGAGATTGAGCGAGTTAATTGTAGTGGACAGGACGCCTGATGATACTTCAAAGATATTTTTTGGTGCATGGGTTGAGGTTGAGGATACTGATGGGAACGTTTCCGAGTATCGCATTGTCGGCCCTGACGAAAGTGATTCCGAGAAGAATTTTATCAGTATTGATTCACCTATGGCGAAAGCATTGTTACGCAGGGCTGAGGGTGATGAAATTGTTGTGTCCAGACCTAAGGGCAAAGCTGCTTTTGTTGTGACATCCGTCCATTATTAGTTTTACACCTTTAACTTCTGGCTATTGAACTTTTCGAAGCATCAGCAAAGGGTCGTTCTCCTCCAAAGGCATTAAACCAAGCAGTAAAAAGAAACATTGACCGGTTCCCTGAAGACTTTATGTTCCAGCTAACAAATCAGGAAAAAGAAGAGGTGGTCACAAGTTGTGACCACCTTAAGCGGCTCAAGTTTTCACCTAATCTGCCATATGTATTTACCGAGCATGGGGCAATTAAGAAAAAATACGGGAAGTGTCCCTAGTGTCCCTAGGGTTACTTGGTGTCCCTAGGGTTACTTAAAAATTGCATTGTGAATTGTTGTGTAGGGTAGACTGTTTTCTTTTTTGGGGGTTTTCTGCATTATATTTTTAACTTGCAATTCCCTGTAGTCATTGCTATCATTGCTACAGGGTTAATCATTCATTTTTCCTATTAATTTATCAACGCTCCGAGGCGAAGACCCGGAGAAAGGAGGGGGACAATGATTAAAAAAGTTTGTACAGTGGTTTTATGCCTTTTGCTGTTCCTGTTTTTAGCCGCGCCGTCGCCATCGAATCTGCCCAGCGGCGCGGGGGTGGTCAAGACAGATTATGCCGACCAGTCCAACATCAGAAAAGTGACCTACACGATGGTGCAGCCCGACGGAACCATGAAGGAAACGTGGTCCAAGGACGAAGAGATTCAAAAAAGGGTCGACAGGGCCGCTTCGGAGAAAAGGACAGTAACGGTTTGGTATCAAACGGACGGAGAGATTTACGCCATTGAGACCCAGTACTGAGAGTTATAAAAGAATATTCTCCTACGGTAAATAAAAGGGGACATATAACTGAAAAATATAAGGATGGAAACATAGGGACACTTCCCACATTTTCAACTACCAACTATTCCGGGGATACCATACTTAAATCAGCCCAAAGTCTGCAATCGCAGCTCACCCTGGTCCGCACTCAGGCGGATTCACCGAGGAGAACGAGTCACTCCGTGAAAGTTCAAAAGTTTCAGGGCAGCAGAGCAGATTAAACAAGTATCTTTTTTACGCGACCTATTTCTCCGCTTTCCAGGCGAACTTTGATTCCATGCGGATGTGCAGATGAATTGGTTAAAATATCCTTTACAATCCCTTCAGTGAGTTTCTCTGTCTGCTGGTCTTTTTTCAGCGCGATTGAGACACGTAATCCACATTTTATATCAGCTCGTTTGGTTCCATCCATAAAGTGCTCTCCCGTGAGTTCCACCGTCTAAGGTCAGACTCTGAAGATATCTGACGAGGCATATCTGCTTGCGATATAAAGCGGAAGCCGGGAATGGATTATCCTGCGATGGGTTTGAATTGCCAGAGAAGGATTGTTGTTGTGCTCTGAAAGATGGGCAAGGCATGCCCACCTGAGATTTCCTGACGATGCCTCCCTCAAAAGCTCTGCTGATTCGATATTCGAAAGATGGCCTTCAGGTCCCTGAATCCGCTTTTTGAGAAAAGCTGGATAGTGACCTTTTGCGAGCATATCAGGATCATAGTTGCTCTCGATGAAGACAGCATCAAGGGTCGAGATTACATCACCGAGTCCATCAAAGACATGTCCGAGGTCGGTCATGATGCCGAGCCGTTTGTTTCCGGATGCGATGACAAAGACTGCTCCGTCAGCGCTGTCATGGGGTGTGGGTATGGCACGGACAGACACTTTTTTGAAACTGATCACCCCGTCAGACTGAAAATACCGCACATCATGAACCTTACTGAGGGGATGCTGTTTGATTGCCGTGTCAAAGGTCTTTTTTGTAACGTACAAAGGGAGTCTATATTTTCTCTGGTAAACGCCTGCATATCTTATATGATCGCCATGGTCATGGGAAATGATCACGGCATCGACATCTCGGATATTGCGTCCCCTTAATGCAAGCTTTTTTTCTGCCTGGAGTCCGTTTATGCCCGCATCAAAAAGGAGCTTCACTCCTCCTGTCTCGATATAGATGCAGTTTCCGTTGCTGCCGGATTGCAGTGAAAATGCTATCATGCTCTGTATTATCTGGAATGCAGAGACAATAGTCAACGAAGAACTGAGAGAATGACTCATGAACTGAGAATTAGGACTTTAATAAATAAAATAGGGACATCCATGATAAGTTAAGTCAAGAGGAAAACGGAGATTTCCCTCAACTCCCGGTGGTAGTTACCGGCAACTTGCTTAGCTACTATCGTATCGTCTTTCCATAAGACCTTTTTAATCTATTTTTAGTGGTTAC
>JACQXE010000011.1 GCA_016208915.1 Nitrospirota bacterium
CCTTAAAAGAAAACAGGACGGACTGCCTTTTAGAAAGGCTGTCATGGCTACTGCTCATAAGTTGATTAGAACTATTTTTGCTATGCTTTCTCATAAAACTCATTTCCGTGTTAAGGAGAATTCTTTATAGTTGACTCCTTAAGCAATAAGTTTCTTAATATTTCTCCAGTGTCTTTCTCAACGATTCAAGCACTGCCGGCACCTGCTCTTCAAAAATCTTAGAGATATTATATGATAAAATGTGTTTGCCTTCTTTGCCTGTTGTTAATCTGTAGACACTGTTGAACTTATCTTTTCCGTTTCCCTTTAATTCATATGTCCAGACAATCTCATTTGTGTCCATGCTTCTTAAACGCAGAGTTACGTCCATGCTGAATTCATAAGAAACATAAGGCAATCCTATTATACGTGTAATCCATGCATAAAAACCTGAGCCGTAATAATATCCTGTCTCTTTGAGATAGGTGCGATTGAGAATTCCCTCAAGGCGATAGTCAATTTTTTCATATCTGTCTCGCGTCAGAAACAGAGTTCTCTCGAACAGTCTGTTTTGTTCGATGTTTTTGTAAATGGCATATGCAAAGGCCTTTGGAAAAGGAGCTGAATTGTAAGCTGAAAAACCAGTATAAGTGTCAGGGGTTTCTGAAATTATGATAAGCCATAAAACACCAGGAATAAATCCCATCCATTTTTTATCGTCGCTTGTGCTGGCTTGCGGCCGAAGATCAATGAACTCATCTATCCCAAGAATCCCTCTATGAGATTTTACAGAGCTGTCTATAGGTGTCTTAAATTCTAATGACTGGTCCAGAGGTACAGTTGCGCATGAACAGAAAAAGAGAAATATGATAACTAAGATTCCTCTCATTTAATTCCTTTTCATCCACTTAAAATACCCAATCGATCCTATCTGCTTTACAAGTGCATTCAGAATATTTCTATCCCCAAGACACTGCTTGCAATAGGGGTGTACCACTCTAAACCGGTTGAATGCCTTCACAGTATTTTGCACAGGTTCGGACATCAGGTATTCCCGGATAGAAGTATCATGAAAATTATGTGTGGCGGTAGCACCGTCATAATCAGTGCAGCAGAAGGTATAATCCCCGTTCCAAAGAATACCAAAGTTTTCCTGTATGCCGGGACAATATCCAAATATTGCGTTTACATTTTTTTTATCGAAGTGAACAGCCCAATCCCCCATTACCCTTGTATGTAAGCTTACTCTGTTACTAATGATAATTGTATTTTCTTTTAAAGTCCAGATTCTTTTAATCTGTTCTAACACATCATTAAATCTGCTTTCAACAGGGGTGTCTCGCATTATTTTGTCTGCCCACAGAATAAGATATTTTTTAAGATCTGCTGCTGTATCAGCTATACTAACTTCTGGGAAAATAGGAATAATAAGCCTTCTCAGAGGTGATGAAAGAAAACTTATTGTCAATCTTGTTTTTCCTTCACTGGACAAAAATCTCTTTGCTATTCTGATAATCCTTTCAACATATTCATCAAAATTTATACCTCTAGCGCCCCTTAACTTAAATGTCTTTTCATCAGGTGTTTGCAGGGAAATAATTATCCTGTCGATCCCTGCTTGAACAAGCTCGTCTAATAGTCTTTCATCCAAACGGCTTCCATTTGTCGTCAGGCAGGTGTCTATGCCTTTGTTGTTAGCATATTCCACTACATCTATAAGATTTGGATATAGAGTAGGCTCTCCCATAATATGGAATAAGACCATTTTCACAACTTTGGTGTCCCTTACTTCTTCCAGTATAGCCTTTGGCATTTCGACCGGCATCATCCCGCGTTGTCGTTTCATTTTAGAATCAGGACAGAACTCGCATGAAAAATTGCAGATATTTGTTAATTCTATATGCAGTCTGTTTATCGGGAGCTTTATCACGCCAATGCTTTCAGCCATCTGTTCTCTTTTTTAACCGTGACAGTATATAAGGAATAGAACCAATGATAAATATTATTGTCAATGAGATGACAAAACCTGCACTGGTTGGCGTAAACAGCTTACTTCCAAAATACGTGTATAGAAAACTGATAGGTATTAGTGGGATTAAGCTTGCAATATAGAAGTCTCTGAATTTAATACTCGAAAGTCCTGCCCAGTAGCTGACCATATCCCATGGCAAGTTAAAGAGACGCATCAACAGAATAGCATTCTTACCATGTCTCTGCGACCATTCCTCCATCTGCCTGATCTTGTCATTCTTTTGCATCAATTTTTCGACAGCATTTCGGCCAAGCCACCTCGCAAAATAAAATCCCACCACTGTTGAGAGTGCGCCACCAATGGCGACATATACCGTGCCTCTGAAAGCGCCGAACAATAAACCTCCAATTACTGTCAACCCCAAGGATGGCAGGAAAAACAAGATAGGTCTTATAGCGCATATGCCTATAAATAGCAAGGGGGCTTCTATGCTATTCCCCTTTATAAACGCACTTAAGTTTTGAGGGTTCAGATGTGGATAGAAGATGACACATAGAATAATTATTACTGCGACTGTAAAGAACTTTACAACTGAAATCATTTCATTAGTTATTTATCTGTTCAGGCCTGTTTGTTATCCAGACATCATCAGGCAATGCTATCCTAAATGTATCGGACTTAAGTTCCGGGTTAATCTTTATGTTTGTTAATTTTGTTATTGTCCTCTCACCCTTTGGAGTTGTTACTTCAAATCCCCGTGGAAATCCGGTCTCTTCATCATAATAAATGATAATGTCTGATAAATATCTTTTTGTCATGCCGGATAAGGGAACTAATTTAAAGATTATTTCACCATCTTTACTGAAAATGCTTACTGTAAATTTCTTTTCCATCTCATCCAGATTGCCACCTATGGCCGTTGCAAAAAAACTCATGGTATTACGAGCTATAAGATTTTCAGAGAGATTGTAGACTTGTGCCTCTTTAATGTCGGAATGATATACGGTCATGGTCTCACCATCTATAACTGTTATGGACCTATCAGGTTTTGTTACATCCCATCTCAGCATATTTGGCTTTGCCATTGTTACCTTCGCATCTACATTTACCTTCTTTTTCAGAATTACTAACTGTTTTTCCTGACTGACACTGGCAACCAGTGAGTGTATGTCCTTCTGAAACGATTTGAGCTTTTCAAGTGCCTTCTGTTTTTCTTCGCCGGACAACTCCTTAAGGTTATTACTTGATGCTTTAGCGGGTAGAACAATAATAAAAAATAGTAAAACAAAGAGATAGCTAACTCTTTTTATCTTCAACATACTGCCTTTCAACGCAATTCCTAAATGTATGGCCTGAGTTATAGGTACAGAAAGGATAGAGTTTACCGTCTACCGCTGAATAATGCACTGCGCACTGCCTTATCCTTTGGAGGTCATAATTGAGGATTTTATTTTCAGCAGACTGTTCCTCTAAGAAGATTGAATTCATAAAATACAAAACCTCCTCGCATCAGATCGGCGTAAAATTATACCATTGGTCAGGATACATTATAATATAACTCTCAAGTATTTTTACAACTGTCTTTAATGCTTCTTCCTCTTCTTTTTCGCTGGTAACATTAATGGGATTATTTACAATTCCCCTATATCCCTTACCTTCCTTGACGACAAAAGCAACAATAATGGGTGCGCCAGTTAGCCTGCTCAAAATAAAGGGTCCTCTGGGAAACATGACAGGCTTATGAAAAAAATCCACCGTACTATTTTCCAGTGAGCTGTTATATCTGTCTATCAGCATTGCAACGATCTCTCCATTCTTGAGCGCCTTCACCATCTCGAGTGTAGAGAACGGAGAATTCCCGATGGTAATGGTACTTACATTATGCTTTTCCCTGTACCATCTGCGCGCATTATCTATCTTGGAGTCTCTATCCTGAATTGTTACAACGTTAGTCCTTACTCCGTAGCTTCCGAAAAATATGCCGCCCAACTCCCAGTTGCCGAGATGGGCAGTAAGTAAGATCAAACCCTTATTCATTTTCAGGGTGCTATCAAGATTTTCCCTGCCGTCGAAGAAGGTGATCTTGCTCAGAACATTTTTTTTATCGAGGTTTGTGAACCTCCCATAATTAACAAGGTATTTGCTGTAGTTTCTGAAAAGTCTTTTTGTGATGCGAGAAATTTCTTTTTCCGCAAGATTAGGGAATATTAACTTGAGATTTTGTTTGACGTTCTTTACTGCTGATTTATAAAGGACATAGCTTATATCTGCTATGCCTTGAGAAATAGTATATGATAAAAATGTAGGGACGTAACCTATCCAATGAGTCCCTAACCTATAAATTGCAGGTATGTTAAGAAAGTGGTTCGTTAAAACCAATCTATCTGCTCCTCTCGCGTTACTGTCCTATTCTCTCTTGTATAGCATTTTAGCCAGCAATATCTCTTTGTTAGGATAGTGGTCTTTATTCCTTGTGGCAATCTTATGCCCTCTGATAATTGCAGAGGCATTTATAAGACAGTCAAGAGAGGTTAAGGTTATGCCTTGACCCCTGAACTTTCTGTAAAGCTCACCGGCCTTTTTAGCAATCTCGATTGTTACAGGCTCTATATTGCATGCTTGAATAAAATTCTCTGTATCCTCTTTCTCGTTGTCCTTCATCCCTGCATAGAGTTCATAAACAGAAATGATGCTTAAGTATGCTGTGTCATTATCCCATAAGGGCAATATCAGGTTTCTTGCATCAGGAATGCCTCTTAAGTAATCAATGGTTATGTCAGTGTCAATTAGAACGGTCTGCATATCTCCTGCCTTCCTCTTTTCTTATTTCCTTCACAATGTCAACGCTTGCCTTGCCTCTTTTCCCCCATCTGCCGAATGATGCCCTGGCTTTATCCACTTTTTTCATTCTTAAATACTCCTTAAGCGCTTTTGATACCAACAGACTGAAATTTTCTGATTGCCTCTTAGCCTCTTTGTAAACATCGTCAGAAATCGTTACTGAAGTCTTTACCATTTTGCATGCCTCCCTTCATAAGATTAGTATTATTATATAGTATTCTTTTATGGTATGCAAGAGCAAAGATACCAAAATGAATTTATACGGAGGAACAACAAGGATTTTCGCAAGTAAATTTTCAATTTATAGAAATGGTCGGGGCGAAAGGATTTGAACCTTCGACTCCACGGTCCCGAACCGTGTGCGCTACCAGACTGCGCTACGCCCCGATTATGAATAATAAAAGCCATTTCTGTATAAAGTCAAGTTCGTATTGTTGACCTCAAGTTTACTGTTCGGTTATATTAACAAATACGCGTCAGGAGGATTATACATGCCAATATATGAATATGAATGTCTCAACTGCGGTGATGTGCAGGAGACAGTTCAGAAATTCAACGATGCTCCGCTTACCACATGCAAAAAATGCGGAGGAAATCTAAAGAAAATGATATCAAATTCATCATTCGTCCTTAAGGGCACTGGATGGTATAAGACGGATTACGCATCAAAGCCAAGCGGAACCGGAAAAACATCCGAGGATAAAAAAGAGAAAAAGACAGAAACAAAGACAGACACAAAAACAGATTCAAAGGCTGCGACAACAACAAAGGCATAGTGACAGGCTTTCATGTACATATACCTTATGACAAGATAGATTCGTATCGTTCAGTTTTAAAAGAACAGCTGTTCAACCTCGAGATTTATTTCAATTCTAATGCCCTTGATTCCATCACCAAAACAGCTATCTCCGCTTTAAAACAGAAACTTGATTACAACCCCCTTCTCACAATCCATGCGCCTTTTATGGACCTCTCTCCCGGCGCAGTGGATTCCATGGTAAGGGATGTCACAATAAAGCGATTCTCCCAGATACTGAACATAGCAGATGAACTGAAAGCCAAGGCAGTCGTATTCCATTCAGGTTATGAAAAATGGAAATACGCACTGAATGTGGACTTATGGCTCGAAAACAGCCTCCTCACATGGAGGCCGCTGATAAAAAAGGCCGGTGATAGCGGCATAAAAATTGCGATCGAGAACATCTTTGAAGACGAGCCGGCAAACCTCAAGTATCTGATGGAAAAAATAGGCTCTAAACACTTCGGGATATGCTTTGATACTGGGCACTTAAACCTTTTTTCTAAAGTATTGCTTGAAGATTGGATGGCTGCCTTAAACCCCTATATAATCGAGCTTCATCTCCATGATAACGACAGAAAATCCGATGCCCACAAGCCGATTGGAGACGGGACATTTGATTTTGACAAGTTTTTCAGTTTACTTGAAAACAAAGACTCCATATACACAATTGAGGCGCATAATGAAGAAGATGTAAAAAAGAGCATGGAGAGGCTGAGAAAGTGGAACATTTAACTTGACAGATTCCACACAGATAGAATTAAATAGTTCTGCTGTTTCAATTTCAGAAGAAACCATTCTTACAATCATGGCTATTGAAAAAGGTGGGTTGAGATCTGCGGTTTAAAAAATTGATTAGCTTTCACGCTTGCTCTCTTGCAGGCTTATTCTTGCTCGTTTGCAAGCTTATTTGCTTGTAGTGAACTTCCCCCGGTTTAACGGACACACCGAAAGGTTAGGTTACGATATAAATAACCTTATAACCTTGGGAGGTGTAAAATGCAAGACAGTAATGGACGTAGGAATGGACATAGGACGTACGATCGGCAGTTTAAAAAGGAAGCAGTACGACTTGCGACAGAAGGCGGACGAACAGTGAGTGACGTAGCCCATGGCCTTGGGATTCATGAGAACCTGTTACACACTTGGAAACGGAAGTATAAAAAAGACCCTCCATGTAGTACATCTGAGAAGGGACACCTGAAACCTCAGGATGAAGAGTTCAGAAGACTGCAAAAAGAAAATGCCAATCTCAAGGAGGACAGTGAAATCCTAAAAAAAGCGTTGGCCATCTTCTCAAA
>JACQXE010000013.1 GCA_016208915.1 Nitrospirota bacterium
GCAAGAAAGGCAATAAGCGATTTTAAAAAATTGTCCCCTTCGCCTGAGCATATTGCGGATGCAATGGTCTATTTTGTTGAGTGCGGGGTTTCATTCACCAATGATTTTGGCGATATAGACGAACCATTTTATAACAGCATGGAGGGTATGTTTGAAGATGCCTGTGTTTTTATTCAGAAGAATAATTTTGAAAAACTTTTTAAAGAGCGGTGTAAAAAAATAATGGGAGATACCAGTGGCATTGGTTGGGGCTTTCATGATTACCTTGCAGATGCTTATTATCAGTTTTTTGAGGATATTGAATGATGCACTCGTAAAAAGTCCCAAATCACCCTTCGACAAGCTCAGGGCGAACGGTGGTCTGGTTGAAATCATTGACTTTATTCCGTTCGTGGTGAGCTTGTCGAACCACAGAAAAGACTTTTTACGAATGAATCATTAAATGAAACTCCACTTCGACAGCAACCAGGAATACCAGATAGAGGCCATCAGTGCCGATAATAAGGGAAATGGGTTTAAAACAGCATGACAGAAACCTTAATCAAAGAATACAAAAGCATCAAGAAGATAAGAACTGGTTCTGCTGATTTTAAAGACTTGGCCAAAACCTGTGTATGTCTCGCTAATGCGCAGGGCGGGGAAATCTATATCGGCTTTGAAGATAAAACACATTTGCCTCCGCCGGATCAAAGCGTATCCGAAGAAGAAATTAATGAAACGGGTAAAAAGTTGCGCGGGCTGGCCTTTTCTGTCAGCATATTCCATTCGCAGGTGCTTAAGCATAGCAACGGCGGCGAGTATTTTGTTATAACCGTGCAGTCGTCGTTAAAATCTACTGCCACCACTTCTGACGGAAAGATATATATCCGCTCAGGTGAAGAGTGTTCGCCGGTGCGAAGTGAAGATATTCATCGAATCGCTGCCGAAAAACAAGCCTTTCAGTGGGAACTTGTCGTCCATCCAACGCTTGCTTTAAACGATCTAAACCCCGATGAAGTGAAGCAATTTGTAAATGACATCCGCTCTTCAGACAAAGTAAAAAACTTCATCAAAGAGAAATCGGATATTGAAATACTGGAGCATTACAATCTGTCGGACAATAACAATCCTACCAATCTTGGCATTCTGTGGCTGGGGTATCCCAGACAAAGAGCGCGGCTGGCATACCCTATCACGGTTCAGTATATCGTTTATGACCATTTGGATAAAAAAGTAAGAAAAGAGACTTGGGCCGATTACCTGTTTAATCCCAAACAGCTTTTGCTGGATATAGAAAGCAAGGCCACGGAACTGAAATATTTTCATGAGTTCCCTGACGGTTTGTTCCGCAAAAGAGTGAGGCATTATTCAGACAAGGTAATACGGGAACTGTTGGTCAATGCCTTTGCGCATCACAATTTCACCATATCATCGGACATTTCGATAGAAGTTTATCCCGACAGGTTAGAGATCAGCAATCCGGGCGGACTGCCTTTGGGTATAAATAAAAACAATATCCTTCATCAAAAACACAGGCGCAATCCGCATTTCATCAATATCTTCCACGATCTCGGTTTAATGGAGGGAGAAGGTTCCGGCTTTGACATGATTTACGAAGAGCTGAGCCGTGACGTCAAGCCATTCCCTGATATCGAATCTGACTTTAATCAGGTAAAGATTATCCAGCAGTCAAAAATGATGCACTCGTAAAAAGTCCCAAATCACCCTTCGACAAGCTCAGGGCGAACGGTGGTCTGGTTGAAATCATTGACTTTATTCCGTTCGTGGTGAGCTTGTCGAACCACAGAAAAGACTTTTTACGAATGAATCAAGATTAAAATCACCTTTGTAACTCTGCGAAATCATTAATGCCAAAAATCGGTTTTTGGCCTTTTTTAGACTTTTTACGAGACCATCAAAAATACTCAATGAAGAAGACCTGTCTGTCATGGATTATATTATTCAGCACTTTGAGCTTTCTCAAAAAGAGTTTATTACATTAGGCGTTATTGCCCGCCATAAAAAGATTCTTGCTACCAGGCTTTCAAGAGAGTTGCAGCTTACCGATGAAGACCGTCTCAGGACATGGGTGTACAAACTAACTGAAAAAGAGATTATAATCAGCAGGGGAAGTAAAAAGGGCACGGCCTACCTCGTTAATCCGAAACTTCTATCCAGCGCAAAATTGAATGTTAAGCCAACTCTTAAAACCATAGAAACATACACGCTTAAAGCTCTTGTTATTGAAGATTTAAAGATCAATCCCAATTCATCTGTTACGCAGATTTTTGAACATCTGAGGAAAGAGGTTCCGCGTGAAGATGTGCAGAAGGCGGTATATGCGCTATATAAAGAAGGCTCTATTGATAAAGAAGGGGCTAAAGCAAAAACCGTGTATTTTCTGGCAAAAAAAAATGATTGAAAAAGAAAACAAAAAATGAAACAGCATAACCATTTGGAAATAAAGGGTTTTTAATTTTAGGTTTCTTTAAAACTGTTTGAAATAAAGAAAAAGAGCTTGGAATAAAATCTATGAAACTACATAGATGCCTTTGCCAAAGAGACAAAAGGGCAAAGATCAGGAACTGCGGCCAAGCGAAAAGATGAAGATTGACTGCGGCAAGGCGCACTTTGAGCAGTTTGAAGATGTAAGGTTCAAAGGGCCGGTCTCGTCGGTTTCGGAATTGAACTGGTGATATTATTTAAAAAAGATATAATGTCTACAGTGTTTAAGATTTCCATTTTCCATTTATAAAATCAAGGAGGTAATTAAACAGATGTTTCTTTCTCAACGCGCAAAGGCAATAAAACCATCCCCGACACTGGCTATTGATGCAAAGGCAAAGGCCCTGAAGGCCCAGGGGATTGATGTAATAGGGTTCGGCGTAGGAGAGCCTGACTTTGACACGCCGCAGAATATCAAGGATGCGGGTATAAAGGCCATAGAAATGGGATTTACAAAATACTGCCCTGTTGGCGGGACTGACGACCTGAAGGACGCCATAATAGAGAAACTGAAACAGGATAACGGCCTCTCGTATGAAAGGGGCGAGATCATAGTATCCTGCGGGGCAAAACACTCCCTCTACAATATTGCTATGACTGTCCTTGAAAAAGGGAACGAGGTTATTATCCCGGCTCCCTACTGGGTCTCATACCCTGACATAGTCGCATTGGCGGATGCAAAACCTGTAATAGTCAATACCTCTGAAAAAAACGGTTTCAAGATGACGGCAGAGGAGTTCAGGAAGGCCATAACTCCTGAGACAAAGGCTGTTATAATCAACTCTCCTTCCAACCCTACAGGCTCATTATACAGCAGGAAGGAGTTGGAGGGGATTGCAGAGGCGGCTGTAGAAAAAAAGATCCTTATTATATCCGATGACATATATGAAAAACTGGTGTACGAGGGGTTCAAGTTCATAAGCATCGCATCTATCAGCAAAGAGGTAAAAGACCTGACCATAGTTGTGAACGGCGTATCAAAGGCGTATGCCATGACAGGATGGAGGATAGGTTACGCAGCAGGGGCAAAAGAAATCGTTACAGCCATGACCAATATCCAGAGCCAGTCCACGTCCAACCCTACCTCCATTGCCATGAAGGCAAGCACTGAGGCGCTGGTCGGCCCGCAGGACGCCGTGGCATCAATGGTAAAAGAATTTGACAGGAGAAGGGTATACATGGTGGATAGGCTGAATAAGATAAAAGGTATAACCTGCATGAGGCCCAATGGAGCCTTTTATGCATTCCCGAATGTCACGGGGTTGCTGGGTAAGAATTTCAATGGTAAACTTATAGAAACCTCTTCAGATATGGCGACCCTTTTACTTGATGAGGTAAAGGTGGCGCTGGTTCCAGGAAGCGCCTTCGGGGCCGAAGGTTTCCTGAGGCTTTCCTATGCAACCTCAATGGAAAAGATAAAAGAGGGGATTGACAGGGTAGAAAAAGCGGTTGGAATGCTGAAGTGAGGCAGGATGAAGACACACAGGTCAATAGGATACGGCTACAGGAACCGGCTGAATAAGGTGAAACGGGCTGTTAAGGACAGGACCAGGGAGTTTGAGAATGCTCAGGAGCTGCTCCGAAGGAATGCAGAGCTTTCAATCCTTCTTAAGGTCAGCAGAACTCTACTCAAATCCTATGATATTAATGACCTTCTTGAGAAGGCCCTGCAGGGGGCTATAGCCCTCGTCCCATCAAAGGCCGGTGCGCTATTTCTTATTGATCCTGGAAAAAAAATAATAGAACTCGCCTCCCTTTACAACATAGAAAAGCTGCCGGTTGATGCCCTCCCCCAGGCCTCAACGCAACTGCGTTTCGACTTTGATAACTTTCCCATCCCAATAGAAGACCCACGCTTAAAAGCCCTAAGCAACCTCTCCACTGTATCTGACCTGTTAAACAGCGACAGCGATTACCACTATGAGAATGGGATATCTGAAGAGATACAGGGAATGCTTACTGTCCTTCTTCGTGGAATGGATGGTGTCCTGGGGTTCATTATATTAATCAATAAATCTGAGGGGGAGTTTACAGATGAAGATTCCCGCTTTCTCCTGGCCTTCTCCAATGAAGCGGCAGTAATTATTGAAAACTTCAGGATTCACTCTTCCCTGGTGGAAAAAGAAAGAGAGGTACAGACGCAAAGGAGACTGGCCATAATCGGCGAGATGTCGGCCCAGATTGCACATGAGATAAGAAACCCTCTCCAGAAGATACTGACAGGGGTAGAATACATGCGGGACTACTGCGAGCCTGGGAACGAAACCGTCATAGATCTGGTGTGCAAGGGTGTTTCCTCAATCAACGAGGTTATCACAAGGATGGTGGAGTATGGAAGGACCACCTCATTAAATCTCCAGGAGATTGATATCAACAAT
>JACQXE010000024.1 GCA_016208915.1 Nitrospirota bacterium
GGAGGAGACAGTAGAGGTAATCTTAAGCCATGTGCTAAAAGGCAAGGACATCGCATTCCCAACCCTCGGAGACCCTCTCCTTTACAGCACATTTTTTTATATCCATGATAAACTTTTAAATTTATTGCCTTCACTTCAGGTGGTTATTGTCCCTGGAGTTTCCTCAATGAGTGCATCTTCAGCATCAGCAGGGATGCCTTTATGTCTTGGGAGTGAAAGGTTAGCGCTTCTACCCGCCACATATGAAGAAGAGAAGCTAAAAGAAACCCTCCTTAGTTTTGATACGGTTATCTTAATGAAGGTTAATAAGATATTTGACAAAATACTTGGTATTCTTGAGGAGTTGGGGCTTGTAGATTCTGCGGTAGTCGTAGAGATGGCAAGCACAGACAAGGAAAGGATTATAAAAGATCTGCGGTCAATCAAAGGTGAGAACCTACATTACTTTACAACGATGATAATAAAAAAATGAGTAAAGTCTATTTCATAGGAGCAGGCCCTGGAGATCCTGAGCTTATAACAATCAGGGGCAGAAAAATCATCGATGCTGCTGATGTTGTGATCTATGCAGGAAGCCTTGTCAATCCTGAACTCCTCGAAGGCATAAAGGCAGAGATATTTAATTCTTCAAAAATGATTCTTGATGAGATAGTAGAGATTATGAGGAATTCAACAGACAACGGCAGAACTGTCGCCAGACTTCATACAGGGGACACATCATTTTACAGTGCCGTATCAGAACAGATAGAAAGACTTCGTGCATTAAACATAGAATATGAAGTTATTCCCGGTGTTTCATCTGCAATGGCTGGCGCAGCAGTACTCGGACAGGAGCTTACCATACCAGAGATAACTCAGACAGTGATATTTACCAGAATTGAAGGAAGAACCCCTGTGCCTGAAATGGAAAAGCTTAGCGAGTTAGCAAAACACAGAGCAACAATGGTGATCTTTCTGAGTGTAAGAATGATCGAAAAGGTAAGAGATGAATTGCTTCAGGGTTATCCTGAAGACACACCTGTTGTAATTATTGAAAAGGCAACATGGAAGGAACAGAAAGTTGTAAGAGGACAGTTAAAGGACATCGTAATGTTAGTTAAGGATGCAGGCATTAAAAAGACCGCATTGATCTATATCGGAGATGCGCTGAGGGCATCAGCAGAATCGCTGGGGAAGAAATCAAGGCTTTATAATAAGGGTTTTAAACATGGATACAGACAATAAAACTGCAATATTTTACATAACAGATAACGGTCTTAACCTTGCAGAAAGGCTCAAAGGGCTTTATCCTGAAGCTTATATCTCAAAGTTTAAACCAGAAACTATAACTGGAATTTGGGAAGAATACAGAAGAATCATTTTTATTATGGCAACAGGTATTGTCGTAAGGACTATTGCACCACTAATAAAAGACAAAAGGATAGACCCGGCTGTTATTGTTCTTGATGAAAAAGAGGAATATGCCATAAGCCTTTTAAGCGGTCATCTTGGAGGCGCAAATAAGATTGCACGGGAGATTGCAGGTTTTCTTGGCGGACAGGCAGTTGTTACAACAGCATCGGATGTTAACAACCTGCCCGCCATAGATCTATGGGCAAGGGAGAATGGTCTGATTATAGAGAACTGGGATATAATCCCTCAAGTCGTAACAAGGTTTTTAAACAATAATACATTAAGGATTTATTCCGAGATTGATATAAAACTGTCTAAAGAGTTTTTTATGGTAGATAATCCGCAATATGCTGATATGCTGATTACAAATAAAAAGGAGATAGGTTTAAATGTCATTCCCGTGAAAACGGGAATCCAGAAGAAAAAGACAAAAGAACTGGATTCCTGCTTCCGCAGGAATGACGAAAAACAGACCATCTACCAATTTTATCTCCGACCTAAAAATCTGATTGTAGGAATTGGCTGTAACAGCGGGACCTCTGCAGGTGAGATTGAAGATGCTGTGAAAAGAGTGCTGGCTGAAAAAAATTTCTCTTTCCTCTCAATTCATAGTGTCGCAACAATTGACATCAAGGCAGATGAGAAAGGCCTTAATGAATTTGTCCGGGCATATGGATTTTCCATAAAGACATTTGCTGCTGATGAGTTGAACAGCTTAAAGGGCATTCAAAAATCAGCGTTAGTCTTTAAGACCACAGGCGCTTATGCAGTGGCAGAGCCAGCAGCATTGCTTGCATCAGGTAGTAATAACGTGCTTGTACCAAAACAAAAGATAGGTAATGTAACAGTAGCAGTAGCGGAATTAAGATCAGAGCACAGAGCAAAGAACATGGAACAAAGACAGAAAGGTAAATTATACATCGTTGGCACCGGGCCAGGAGGCATTGCCCACATTACACCTTATGCACAAAATGCTATAAGAAAATCCGATGTGATAGTGGGATACAGTACCTATCTTGATTTGATACAGGGGCTCATTAAAGATAAAGAATGAGATGCTTAGAAACAGTAACGAGTTATTAGTAACGAGTAACAAGTTAAAGAACAAAAAGGATTCCGAAGGCTCGTCACTCGTCACTCGTTACTCGTCACTTGTTGATGTTGAAGTCATCCCCGGCGTCTCTGCCTTGAATGCCTGTGCCGCAAGGCTTGGAGCGCCGCTAATGCATGATTTCGCATGTATAAGTCTATCAGACAGGCTAACACCATGGGGTACGATAGAAAAAAGAATTGAGACAGCATCATTGGCTGATTTTGTAATTGTTCTTTACAATCCAAAAAGTACAGGAAGAACAGAACACATTAATAGAGCAAGGGATATTATTTTAAAATACAGACATCCCGAGACACCCGTAGGGATAGTACGGGCTGCAATGAGAGAGGACGAGAAGATAACAATCACAAACCTTAAAAATATGCTTAACAATGATATTGATATGCAGACGACTATTATAATAGGCAATTCTCAGACATTCATATGGAATGGATGGATGATTACCCCGAGGGGATATGAAAGGAGGTGAGAGAATATGAATAAGATGAAAACCACTACTTCTAAGAAAAAACACAGCAACGGCGTGAAATCAAAGGCTCATGCCATTTCTTATCATTTGAAATGCGCAAAGACAGCCAACGGCTTGACCCACTTCGTGATGTATGGCGATGTTCCGAACAAGAAGATGCCGTTATAGGTGCAGGAAGCGGAGAGCGTGTGACTCGGAGACACGGAGAAAAAATCTACCGTGTCTTCCTTCCACTGTGTCTCCGATTCTTCTCCTGCAGAAGAAGTTTGTAGCCGCAACCTTTAGGTTGCGTAATATATCGCAGGCTAAAGCCTGCGGCTACGCAAATGAAATGCAATAAAATAAGGAGAATAAAGAAATGAATAACAATCGTGGTCTTTCTTTTTCTGATATCAACACTGACTGGAAGTTGGCTCTCGATGCTGATAATGTGTTCTGGGGACTTATACCCAAAAATGGCGAAAGCGATTTCCTGCTGCCGGATGACCTGATAACACTGTACAAAGATAAAAGAAGCCATTTTGATAAAGATCTTTATGATTTCAGATTTAAAACAGACTTAAATTGCATATACATCGACCCTACTGACAGATGTAATGCAAACTGTACCTACTGTTACATTCCTCCGAAGATGAGGAAACACGGCACCCAGATGAGCGGCAAAGAGTTAAATGCTGCGTTGAAGAAGATTGCCCAGCACTTTAAAAATGCAAAGAAAAAACCGGTGATTGTTTTTCACGCTGCTGAGCCGCTGCTGGTGAAAGATATCCTGTTTGACTGCATAAAAAAATTCAGCGCCAAATTCGTTTTCGGCATTCAGACAAATACACTCCTTCTCGAAAAAAGAGATGTGGAGTTTATGAAAAAATACAGAGTCGGCGTAGGCATATCGCTTGACGCGCCCGATGCTCATACAAACAATCTCTCAAGGGTAACGGCAAAAAGCAGAGGCAATTTTGATAAAGCTGTTCAGGCATTAGACTGGTTTAAAGGCTATGAAGGGTTGAATGTAATCTCGACTGTCACAAGGTTCAATGTCAAAAAGCTTTCAGAGCATGTAAGATTTCTTCATAAGAAAAGAGTGCCGTGCATACTTTTGAACCCTGTAAGGGTGACACAGAAACAGGCATTGAAACAGAAGCCGGATGAAAAGGAGTTTGCGAAAGAATTAATACGGGCAGTTGAAACGGCAATAGAGCTTACAAAGAAGTCAGGCAGGCAGATCGTTGTAGGCAACTTTGCAAATGTCATCCTCGCAATAATATCGCCTGTCGCCAGACGCATGATGTGTGACATCTCTCCTTGCGGCGGAGGAAGGACATTTCTTACAATCACTGCAAACGGCGATATGGTTCCTTGCGGAGAGTTTATCGGCTTCAAAGAATTCTCAGGAGGGAACATCTTCGAGACATCGATTTCAAAGGCAATGAACTCAGAGCCCTTCAGAAAAATAAGGGCAAGAATTGTGGAAAAAATTGACGGGTGCGATGCCTGTGATTACAGAAATATATGTGGTTCTCCATGCCCTGCAGAGTTATATGCACGAGGTAATATGTACCAGCCGGCAATATTTTGTGAGTTCTATAAGGAGATAATAAGATATGCATTTAAATTAATAGCTGAAGGCAAAGTTAAATATCTACTGAGGAAAGATTCAATGGGACAGCTTAGATATGAGTATAAATATGCGTAAATAATGCTGCCTTTGGCAGCACAAATGAAGTATCTGAGGGGAATCCCGTGAGAAACGGGAACTGCCCCGCAACTGTGAAGGGAACGAAAGCCATTAAAAATAGTGAATAGTGAACAGTGATTAGTGAATAGTAAAACTGACACTGAACACCGACACTGGCCACTGGTAATAACTGGGAAGGCCGGCGAGTAGGACGCCCTGAGTCAGGAGACCCTTGATACCTCTCAAAACTAATACCCTTCGAGGGAAGAGGAGTTTTTATGAGACGAGATACAGGATAGTCATCAGTCAATGGTAGGGGCGAGGTAACCTCACCCCTACTCTGTCATTCCGCACTTGATGCGGAATCCAGGATTTTCTGTGAAAACAGGGATCCAGACATATGATTTACTGGATTCCCACTTTCGTGGGAATGACACAAAGAAAATCCTGTAGCGAGCTACAGGGAATTGTCGAGTTAAAAATTTAAATTTAGGAGGAAAACTAATGAATAGATTTTGGCTAATGATTCTGTCCTTAACTTGTTCACTGTTTACTATTCACAGTTCCTTGTTGTGGGCAGAGAAAAAGATAAAGATTGAAGAGGTTATTGTTACTGCGGCAAAGATTGAGGAGGCTGTTGAGGAGACAACGAGCGACGTTATCGTGGTTAGGGGTGAGGACATAAAGAAGATGAATGTTGAGTTTGTGACAGATGTCTTCAGGAAAATTCCGGAGATAAACCTTGTCCAGAATGGAGGTTCCGGAGGGAATGCAGGAGTTTTTCTCAGAGGTGCAGACACAAAGCACAGCCTTGTGATGATAGACGGAGTAAAGGTAAAAAGCACAACAACAGGCTCATTCGATTTTTCAGGTATAAATGTAGATGACATAGAGAGGATTGAGATAGTTAAAGGCTCTCAGAGCACCCTCTATGGCTCTGAGGCAATGGCAGGCGTAATAAATATTATCACAAAGAAGGGAGAGGGCAAACCCAAGATTGATGCTTCTTTAGAAACAGGGTCATATGGAACCTATAAACCCTCTGTCAGCATCTCAGGCGGCAGTAAGAAGCTGGAGGCTTACAGGTTCTTACTACCACACTGACGGCTTCTCAAAGGCAAAGAGCGGGGTTGAGAGGGACGGATACAGAAATGCCTCACTTTCCGGCAGATTCGGGGTTAAGCCTTCTGAGAAAACGGAGTTCGAGCTTTCAGGTAAATACTACTATGACCGCTCCGAACTCGACGGCTATAATTATTTAAGAAGGCAGACAACGGATGACGTAAATTATGTCCAGCATGGGAACCACTACATGTTTTCGGGAAAGGGGAAATTCTATCTCGTCAAAAACTGGGAGCAGATACTTACGTTGTCAACTGTAAAGGACGCGCTCAAAGGCAGAGACCCGGACACTTCATCCAACAACTCTGATGTGACTACAGGGATGAACACTGCTGACTGACAAAATAATTTCTATCTCACGGATGCGTATGTGCTGACAGCAGGCGCTGAATACAGAAACGAGAAGGGAAGGAATAAGGGGAACTTTGACGATTCTGTTAATAACAGGGCGCTGTATCTCAATAACAAGCTTAAGCTTTTCAAGGATAGCCTTATCCTGAATACAGGGCTCAGGTACGACAACCATGAAACAGCAGGGAGCAAGACAACTTACAGGGTCGGTGCACTTTATGACATAAAGCCGGTTGACCTCAAGATTAAGGGAAGCTATGGAACAGGATTCAGGGCGCCGTCTCTCAATGATCTCTTCTATCCTTTTTATGGCAACCTGACCCTTAAACCGGAGGAAACCACAGCATGGGATATCGGACTTGAGAAGGGAATTATGAAGGACAGGGCAACGCTGTCTCTCACATATTTCGAGCAGAGGTATAAGAACCTTATACAGACGGATCCGATGACATGGCTGGCAGCCAACATAGCAAGAGCAGAAGTTAAAGGTATAGAGGCTGATGCGGTTCTAAAACTTACCTCAAATGTGAATGTGAAGGCAGGATACACTTACCTTGATGCAAAAGACAAGGACACGAATCAGAGGCTCACAAGAAGGCCTCAGGATAAATTCGGCTTTGGCGCAGATTATCTTGGAAAGGATATGTCGCTTGGTGCAAGCTACACATTCGTGAGCGAGAGATATGATTCTTCTGTGAGAAGGGACCTCACCTCTTATCATCTTGTGAATATGAGCGGAAGTTATAAACTTACAAAATGGCCCTCGATATTCGGAAGGGTTGAAAACCTCTTTGATGCAAATTACGAAGAGGCAGGAAGTTATAAAACTCCCGGGTTTTCGATATATGGGGGGATAAGGATAGCAACACTATAAGATGGTATTCAATAGAAGCATTTTATTTTCAATCATTCTACATGTGATGATTGTAACTGCTGCTATTGCAATAAACGGCAGGGGCAGGGAGTATCATGCCCCTGCCGACCATATTCTTGTCTTGCTGTTCAGTGATATCACGGGCAGTTCACCAACATCTTTGAAGGAAGTAAAAATTGAAAAATCAGTTGCCCCCGGGAAAAAGGAGATACGGGAGACTATTACAAAAAAAGATAATCCAGTGATTTCTCTTAGTAATGAAGCTTTAAATTCACCTGTTGTTCGGAATGCAGAAGAGGTTGAGAGTAAAGATATTATGAAATTCGGCTCGGCAGCGGTTATTGGAAACCCAAATGTTTCTTCAGGACAAACACCCATGCTGCACAGCAGCACAAAGGGCAATAAAAATAATCCCCCCTCACCCCCCTTTGACAAAGGGGGGATGGGGGGATTTTCGGAGCAAAATATGGGAATAAAATGGGAGGCAGCGGTTTATGACTCACCAAAAATTCAGTCGGGTGAGAATTCGGGGAGTTCAAACAAAGGCGGCGCACAGGCAGTTAATTTGCTCATCAGGGCTGCGATAGAGAAGGTAAAGACCTATCCTGTGCTTGCAATGAAAAGGAGGATTGAAGGCATACTGATGACAGAATTCATTATAAATTCAAAAGGGTATTCTGAGAATGTGGCAGTAGCAAAGAGCTCAGGTTATGAGATCCTCGACTCTGCCGCGATTGCTATAATAAAGAGGGCCGCGCCTTTCCCAAAAGTCGAAGGACAGATTTCAATACCGATTACGTTTTCGCTGAAGAATACGGGTACTTACGAATAAAACAATCTAACGACTAAGGAGGTACTCCGTCCGCAATGGTGACTTGTTAGGCAATTATTTCATTTAATCCTTTTGCATAACAAAAGCTAAGAGGTGCGGCAGTCTTTTGTGCGTGTCCCTTAAAATTTTCTTAAGATTTTGTAGTATGTGTCTCTTTGAGCTGGAATAAAACCCGCGTTTTTTATTGCCCTGATGATGTCTTCCATTTCGACTCTGTAACTCACGCCTGTTGATGCAACCACATTTTCCTCAATCATTGTAGAGCCGAAATCATTAGCCCCAAATCTCAAGGCAACCTCTGCAATCTTTAGACCCTGAGTCACCCAAGAAGCCTGAATGTTTTTAATATTATCGAGATATATTCTTGAAAGTGCAAGCACACGCAGATATTCCACAGCAGTAGCAGGATGAAGAGCAGAAGTGCCATAGCGCAGAAGTGCAGAAGTCTTTCTATTCCCTTTTACTCTTTTGCTCTTCCGCGCTAACTCTGTATTCCCCGGCTGGAAGGTCCATGGAATAAATGCAGTGAATCCTCCTCCGCCTGAGGCAGACTTATCCTGCAATGTTCGTATTGCATCGAGATGTTCGATTATATCCTCTGGTTTTTCGATGCTGCCAAGCATCATTGTTGCTGTTGTCCTCATTCCAAGCCTGTGGGCCTCTTCCATTACCCTAAGCCATGAGGACGATTTTATCTTTTTTGGACTGAGTATCTCCCTGACCCTGTCAGAAAGTATCTCTGCGCCTCCGCCGGGTATCGAATCGAGCCCTGAAGTTTTCAATATTTTTAAGGTTTCCATGATTGTAAGGTCTGATTTGTCTGCTATGTAGAAAATCTCAGGAGGAGAAAAGCCATGAACATTTATATCAAAGCGTGACTTTATATTTTTGAGCAGATCAATGTAATATTCAATTCCGAAATCAGGATGAAGTCCTCCCTGAATAAGTATCTGTGTTCCGCCGAGGTCTATTGTCTCTTCTATTTTTTTGAACAACTCGTCTTTATTTAAAACATAAGCATCTCTGTCTTTTTTATCTCTCCAGAACGCACAAAAAGCGCACTTGTTTATGCAGATATTCGTGTAATTGATATTCCTGTCAACGATGAAGGTAACAATTTTTTCAGGATGAATCTCTTCCCTCATCTCATCAGCCCTCTGGCCAAGGTCGAGGAGGTCAGCGTTTTTTAATAAAGATAATGCCTGTTTTTTATTAATTCGGTTCATGCATATTCATATTCTTAATGAACTTTTCTATAAAACGAATCCCGCTCAACTGGAATCTTGCCTGCTTTTTTAATCATATTTTTAAGCTCGTCAGCAGCAAGCCCTTTGCTGCTCAATGCGCCTGCTGAATGAGTAATCTTCTCTTCGATTATCGTCCCGTCAATATCATCAGCGCCAAACAAAAGCGCAAGCTGTGAAATTTTCTCTCCGAGCATTATCCAGTATGCCTTGATATGCGAAAAATTATCGAGTATAAGTCTGCTTATTGCAATCGTCTTAAGGTCATCTATGCCTGAAGAATATGACCCGCCAATCTCTGTGTTCTTAGGATGATATGCCAGTGGAATAAATGCTTGGAATCCATTTGTCATGTCCTGCAGTTCTCTTAATCTCAAGAGATGATCAATCCTCTGCTCATAGTTTTCTATATGTCCATAGAGCATTGTCGCATTAGTTTTTATCCCTGCCTTGTGTGCAATCTCCATTACAGCAAGCCATCCGTAGCTTGAAAGTTTTTCAGGACAAAGCTGATTTCTCACTCCCATATCAAATATCTCTGCGCCTCCGCCTGGCATAGTATTAAGCCCCTGTTTCTTTAATTCAAGGAGAACATTTCTGATGCTTTGACCGCTTATCTTTGCAAAATACTCAATCTCAGTTGCTGTGAATGCCTTTATGTGGATCTTAGGAAATGCCTCTTTTATTTTTGACAACATTTTAAGATAATATTCAAATGGCCAATCAGGATGAAGACCGCCTGTGATGTGAACCTCGGTAAAAGGCTGAAGGCTAGAGGCTTGAGGCTGGAGTTTTTTGATGATTTCTTTGATACTTAACTCGTATGCGCCTGCTTCTCCTTTTGAGCGGCTGAATGCACAGAATTTGCAGCGGTTAACGCAGATGTTTGTTGGATTGATATGAATGTTTCTTATGAAGTATGCCTTATTGCCATTCTTCTTTTTGGCAACATAAGACGCAAGTTTTCCGAGTGTGAATATATCATCACTCTCAAAGAGCCTTACAGCATCTTCTTTTGAGAGTCTCTGACCGGAAAGGACTTTGTCTCTGATATTTTGGAGCATTTACTATTACACCACAGTTAACATAAGACAGACAGCCTCAGAATCTTTATAATCGACATGATTTTTATATGGCAGAACTTTATTCATTTAATGGCAAGGTTTTTCTTCAAATCGCTCAAAAGGTCTTTTTTATAAGGTGTCGTATAAAAATTCTTCATCTGCCTGTCTTATGTGTTTTAATATTTTATGTTTCCCTTGAAGCTTTTCTGTAGAGATATTATACTATAACAGCTACTGTTTATCTGTCATTCCCGCGCAGGCGGGAATCCAGACATTTTTATAAACAGGGATAAAAGACATGGATTCCTGTTTTCACAGGAATGACATTACAGAAAGAGAGATAAATTAGTTGAGAAAAAAGAAAATCATAATCGGCACAAGGGGAAGCAAGCTTGCTTTGTGGCAGGCAGAGTGGATTAAGTCTGAACTCCAGAGACTCAATCCCGGGTTGGAAATCAAGCTGAACAAGATAAAGACAACAGGAGACAAGATTCTCGATGTTCCATTGGCAAAGGTCGGAGGAAAAGGCCTTTTTGTAAAAGAGATAGAAGAGGCGCTTCTCAGCGCCAAGGCAGACTTGGCAGTTCACAGCATGAAGGATGTGCCTACTGATTTTCCAAAAGGACTTCATCTTGCAGTTATATGTAAAAGAGAAGATCCGAGGGATGCGTTCATCTCACAAATTAAAAGTGAAAAGTTAAAAGTAAAGAGTTTTAAAGAGTTGCCTAAAGGCGCTACTATCGGGACAAGCAGTCTCAGGCGTTCATGCCAACTGCTCAGCATAAGACCTGATTTAAAGATCGCACAGTTGAGAGGAAACCTTGATACAAGACTGAGAAAACTTGATGAAGGCCAGTTCGACGCAATAATACTTGCAGCAGCAGGTGTGAAAAGGCTCGGATGGTCAGAGAGGA
Organism: Nitrospirota bacterium; assembly: GCA_016208915.1. GTDB lineage: Bacteria > Nitrospirota > Thermodesulfovibrionia > Thermodesulfovibrionales > UBA1546 > JACQXE01. The sequence continues at coordinate 11,052 of JACQXE010000024.1, forward strand.
TTACAGAGATAATCGAGCCAGAAGTCAGCCTTCCTGCAATAGGTCAGGGAGCAATCGGAATAGAGTGTAGGATTGACGATAAGTTTATTAATCAGCTTATCGCCCCATTGAATCATAAGGAGACATATGTTTGTGTAAAGGCTGAGAGGGCATTTCTTAAAAAACTTGAAGGAGGGTGTCAGGTGCCCATAGCTGCGCATGCGAGGCTGGTACAGAGGCCGGAAGATAAAGACTATTCACTGAAAATGGATGGGCTTGTTGGCAGCGTTTCCGGAGACAGGATTATCAGAGGCAATATTGAAGGCAATTATCATGATGCCGAGGCGCTTGGGATCAGGCTCGCAGAAGATCTCCTTTCAAGAGGCGCAAAAGAGATACTCGATGAAGTTTATGGCAGAAACATCCCGCCTGCCTGTTAACAGCGATATAGCAGGCTGAAGCCGCAGAAAATTTCAGGCTAAAACCAAGGTTTTAAATATTATAAAATTGTAATAAGCATATAACAATTAATTATATCAAAAAAGTATATTTCTGAAATTTTTCTGATAGAATACCATGGAAAGTTTTTTATGCGTTAGGCAAGGGGATGCGGGATAAATACAAAACAAAAGACCAGTTGATAAAAGAGTTAGTAAGATTGCGCAGGCAGCTTGCCCGTTTGAAAAAAACAAAGGGTGAAATTGATCTATTGACAGGTCTGCCCAATCGTTCTCTTGTTTATGACCGCCTGAGCCAGTCGTTGCTCCATGCGCGCAGAAAAGGCAAGGCAGTGGCAGTTATTTTTTTGTGCCTCGATAATCTAAAGCTTATCAATGACAATCTTGGCCGGAAGATCGGCGACAAATTGATAAAGGAGACTGCCAAGAGATTAAAGAATAGCCTCCGTAGAGGTGATACTGTGGCGAGGCCCGGAAGAGACGAGTTTATAATTCTTCTGCCCGAAATAGCTAAAATGGAAGATGCGATAATTGTCACCGAAAAATTCCAGTCTGTCTTAGGAACACCCTACCTTATAGGAAAACATGAGATATTTGTAAATGCGAGGACTGGCATCAGCCTTTATCCTGATGACGGAATGGATGCCGATACCCTCTTTAAATGCTCCTATACAGCAATGAATCATGCGAAGGGAGACGGGTGCGCATATAAGTTCTTTTCGCGTTCGATGGAGGCAAAGGCGCGAGAGCGGCTTACTCTGGAGAATGGTCTAAGACAGGCATTAAAAAAGGCTGAATTCGTTTTGCATTACCAGCCCAATGTCGCAATAAAAACAGGAAGGATTATAGGGATGGAAGCGCTTGTCCGTTGGAATCATCCCGAATTAGGTATTATAGCGCCGTCTAATTTTATTCCTTTTGCAGAGGAAACAGGGCTTATTGTACCGCTTGGCGAATGGGTACTTTACAGGGCATGTAAACAACAGATTGCATGGCAGGAGACAGACATAGCGCCTGAACGTATCGCTGTTAACATATCAGTACGTCAGCTTCAGGAACAAAACATTATAGAGACAGTAAGCAGGATACTGAAAGAGACGGGTCTTAGTCCGAACAGACTGGAACTTGAACTTACAGAAAGTTTTATGTGCAATGATGACGGAGAGGCCATGACAAAACTCCTTAAGTTTAAGGAGATGGGAATAAGCATCTCGATTGACGATTTTGGCACAGGATACTGCTCATTGAGCTATCTCAAACAGTTTCCGATCAACAAATTAAAGATCATGGATTTTTTTGTGCGCTCAATCGCAATAAATCATATTGACTCTGCGATCACAAAGCTTATCGTTGATATCTCACACTTGCTTCAGCTGAAAGTAGTAGCTGAGGGCGTTGAAACAAAAGAACAGCTTGTTATGCTGAGTTCGCTGGGATGCGATGAAGTACAGGGTTATCTGTTAAGTGAGCCGTTGCCTGCTGATTTAGCGACAAATGTTCTTTCTAAAAAAACCTGCCTATTTTAAAAAAAGCTCCATCTGCTCGAGATGTTCTCCTGGAAAACTCATAGGATAATTGTTGTCGAAGCAGGCTGTGCAGTAATTATGGGAATCAGGAACTATATTTTTTAGCCCCTCAAGGCTGAAATAGGCGAGGGAATCAGCAGTTATGTATTTCTTTATTTCTTCTACCATGTGAGTTGAGGCAATCAATTCCTGCCTTGTTGGCGTGTCAATGCCGTAGAAACATGGTCCTATAGTCGGAGGAGAGCTTATCCTCATATGCACCTCTTTGGCGCCGCCGCCTTCCCTGAGCATCTTTACTATTTTTTTACTCGTGGTTCCTCTCACAATTGAATCATCAACAACTATTACCCTTTTTCCCTGAAGAAGCTTTCTAACAGGGTTGAGTTTGATCTTAACGCCAAAGTGCCTTATGCTCTGCTTCGGCTCTATGAATGTTCTTCCTATGTAGTGGTTTCTTATGAGCCCGAAATCAAATGGTATCTTGCTCTCTTCTGAGAATCCTATTGCTGCCGGCACGCCTGAGTCAGGCACTGGGATCACGAGGTCTGCATCCACAAAAGACTCTCTTGCAAGCTGCTTTCCGAATTCCTTTCTAATATGATTCACATTTTGACCCCCGAAAATATAACTGTCAGGCCTTGAAAAATATATGAACTCAAATATGCATGATGCCTGTCTCGGAGCAACCAACGGTCTCATTGACCTGATCCCATTTTCATCAATGATGAGCAGTTCGCCGGGTTCGATATCGCGTATGTATGCTGCGCCTATCAGATCAAAGGCGCAGGTCTCGGATGCAATGGCATATGCGCCATCAACCCTTCCCAAGCTGAGAGGCCTTACGCCGTATGCATCCCGAACTGCAATGAGTTCCTTTTCCCTGAGTATCAAAAGGCTGAATGCGCCGCTAATCTGCTTAACAGCCTGGGTAACCCGCTCATAGAAATCATTTCCCTTAGCATGCGCAATAAGATGGACTATTACCTCGCTGTCAGATGTTGACTGGAATATAGCGCCTTCTTTTTCGAGTTCTTCCCTGAGTTCAGCTGCATTTACTATATTGCCATTATGGGCTATCGCCAAGGGTCCCAATGCGAAGTTTGCTGTTATAGGCTGAACATTTTTTAAGACGCTGCTCCCTGCTGTTGAATAGCGGTTATGTCCTATTGCAATATGGCCCGGAAGTTTTTTGAGGCGTTTTTCGCTGAAAATATCAGCAACAAGTCCCATGGCCTTATCAAGGTGAAGATGTCTTCCGTCAGACGAGCATATTCCGGCACCTTCCTGCCCTCTGTGCTGAAGGGCATAAAGACCGAGATATGCGAGGTTTGCTGCCTCAGGATGTCCATAGACACCAAAAACACCGCACTCTTCATGAATTTCATGAAACATAGATTATTTTAACATATATGAGGGACTATGGTCTGAGATAGAATAGTTTCTTTGGTGATATAATATAGTCATACGAAAATGAATGAGTAGTTCGCATAAGGAGGTTTTTATGAGAAGAATAAGGGTATTAAGCACTGTTTTGTTCCTTTTGTTTTTTTTAACAGCATGCAGCACGGCTTATAAGGCTACGCCATTAGCTTTCAAGACTCCTGGAGCATATTCCAATGCGCAGGAGGTCGCAGGTGCAATGGTGGGGGCAAAGGCATATATTGATTCTAACGAGGCAGTAGAAGCCTTTGGTTTTGATATAAGAGGAGCAGGCATGCTGCCTGTTCAGATTGTATTTGACAACAATGGTAAACATTTTCTTGAAATTAATGCATCTCAGACATTTCTTGAAGACAAGGATGGCAACCTCTGGCCGATTCTTTCCAGCGATATTGCATATGAGCGTGCAACTAAATATGCCCAAACAAAACAGATATTCAAGGAAGGAGCCTATCATGGTTTTTTAGGCGCTGTTGCAGGTGCAGCAATAGGTGCTGCTATAGGTATTGTGTCAGGTGAGAATGTTATTGCGACAGCTGGCAAGGGCGCAGCCATCGGGGGAGCAGGCGGAGCTGTTATTGGAGGCGCCAGCGGATATGAATCAGGAGAGGCACGGAGGACTATTATAAGCGACTTAAAGCAAAAATCATTGCAAACGAAATCCATCGAGCCCAAGGGACTGTCATACGGTTTTATATTCTTCCCGGGTGAGGCCAAATCAGCAAAACAGCTCAGGATACAGATAAGGGAAAAGGATACAGGAGCTTTGCACGTTCTCCAAATGAGCCTTTGAGATACTGTAATGAAGGGCTGGGATGATGATTCCAGCCCTTTCACTCCCGTGACTTTTTTAGGCTTTTTTGGTATATTTTTTTTCAAAATAAAACCTTATATCATTAAATGTTTAATATGACAATCTGTGAACAGACAGAAGATATAGAGAAAAAGGCCCTTCACCCAAAGGCGTGTCGCAGCGCTCTTAGCAAAGGCAGGAAGAAGCCTGAGAAAGAGGATGAGATACGCACCTGTTTCCAGCGTGACAGGGACAGGATAATCCATTCAAAGGCATTCCGAAGGCTGAAACATAAGACACAGGTATTCCTCGCCCCAAAGGGAGACCATTACAGGACACGCCTTACGCATGTTCTTGAAGTATCACAGATAGCAAGGACGATTGCACGCGCATTAAAGCTGAATGAAGATCTCACAGAGGCGGTTGCACTTGGGCATGACCTCGGACACACGCCTTTCGGGCATGCCGGTGAGGCAATACTGCGGGAAATACATCCCGGGGGATTTGACCACTTTAAACAGAGCCTGAGGGTTGTGGACTTTCTTGAGCAGAACGGGAAAGGGCTAAATCTGACCTACGAGGTAAGGAATGGCATAGTGAAACATTCAAAGGGCAAAGGGGTTATTATGCCCGAGACAAAGACGGAAAGAGCTGATACGCTTGAAGGTCAGGTCGTACGGGTATCAGACATCATTGCATATGTGAACCATGATTTAGATGATGCGCAGAGAGCAGGCGTGATCAGAAAATCAGATATGCCTGAAAAAATCATAAGGGTTCTTGGCGATACACATTCAAAGAGGATAGACACTATGGTAAAAGATTTCATATATTATTCCCTCAAATCAGACCTTGAAAAGCCGGGCATGAGCGAGGAAGTATCAGCAACAACATATAAACTCAGAGACTTTCTTTTTGAATATGTATACGAGAGCGATATGATAAAGAAGGAATTCAAGAAGGCGAAAAAAATATTAAAAGATTTATACGAATACTATCTCAACCATATAGAGGACATCTTCAGCGATATCCCTATGGAGAAAAAACTCAACAGGCACAGAATGGTATGCGATTTTGTGGCAGGGATGACTGACCGCTTTGCGATGATGACCTACGAACGCCTGTTCCTGCCCCAGCAGTGGACAGTTGTTTGAGTGATTCTATCCAAGGAGGGTTTTATGAAACATAAGTCCTTGTTCCTATCCTTAATTATCTTCTCTGTTTTCTTGAGTCTCAACAGCGCGTATTCTTCTCAGGATGCACGTGTTGAAATCTTTTCTCCGCAGGGTGAAGTAAAAAATGCAAGACAGGTCTCTGTGAGATTCTCCGAGCCGATGGTGCCATTTGGCGACCCGCGTCTTGTAAAGCCTTTTGATATAAAATGCCATGAGAAAGGATATGAAAGGTGGGCTGACAGCAAAAACTGGATTTATGATTTTGACAGGGATATTCCTGCAGGAGTAATCTGCGAGTTTGCTTTAAAGCCTGCTTTAAAGACCCTTTCAGGCAAGTCTGTTAAAGAACAGCAGTTCTCTTTTTCAACAGGAGGTCCTGCGGTAATAACATCCGAGCCTTATCAGGGCGCTGAACGCATAGATGAAAATCAGGTATTCATTCTCACGCTTGATGCAGAAGCTGCCGAGGAATCAGTTACCTCAAATGTTTCGTGTGCAATTGAAGGCATAAACGAACGCGTTGGCATAAGGATTCTTAAAGACAAAGAGAGAGAAATAATACTGAAGACACAGCGATACAGAGGCAGTAAGTCTCCGGTGGTCGTTCTGCAGTGCAGGCAGAGTTTCCCTGATAATTCCAGAGTGGATTTGATATGGGGAAAAGGCGTTTCATCTCTCAGCGGTGTAAAAACTACTAAAGAGCAGGTGCTTCCCTTTAAGGCGCGACCTCCTTTTACGATCTCGTTAAGTTGTGAGAGGGAAAGTGCTAAAGCAGATTGTATTCCTCTGCTGCCAATGCGCCTTCGTTTTTCTTCTCCTGTCTCATGGAATATAGCAAAAAACATTGTCCTGCGCACTCACAATAAGACATATAAGCCGGAAAAAATATCTGCTGATGAAGATGAAGAGGAAGACAAGGCAGACAGCGCTTCGGAAGAGGCTATCACATCAAGCATATTATTTAAAGGTCCATTTCCGGAAAGCACCTCCTTCATCATTGAACTCCCCAAGAACATAGTGGATGATGCGGGAAGGAGTCCTGCAAACAGAGATAAATTCCCTCTTGATGTCAGAACAGATGTTTATCCGCCGCTTGCCAAGTTTTCAGCGCGTTTTGGCATCGTAGAGCTTAAGGAAGATGCGACCCTTCCAGTAACACTCAGAAACCTTGAGCCTGAGGTCAGGACAAGGATGCTCAGGGTGGAAAAAAAGAAAGAAGGGATTATTGATAAAACAAAGAAAGGGATAGAGAAATTACTGGATAAGGCAGTGGATATCGGAAGTTCAATCCTTCCGGATTCAATAAAAGAAAAGAACAAGTTAGTAGAAGGATTAAAAGGCAGAATACATAAAGTGCATGTAGATAAAGATGAAAAGATTATTGATTGGCTGAGGAAGGTTGCATCGGTAGGGCGCGAAGATTCTGTCATGAAGGGTGAAGGGGATGTAAAAGAATTTTCGGTTCCAAAGCCAGGCGGCGCAAAGGCATTTGAAGTAGTGGGGGTTCCATTGAAGGAACCAGGTTTTTATGTTGTTGAGATGGAAAGCCAGATACTCGGTACATCATTGCTCGGAGAGCAGAAAGCTCTATTCGGATATGGACAGCAGAAACCAATGTATGTGCCCACAGCAGTCTTGGTTACAAACCTTTCAGCACATTTCAAGTGGGGGAGAGAATCTTCTTTGGTGTGGGTTACAACGCTGGATAAGGCAGAGCCAGTAAATAATGCATCGGTTTCAATAAAGGATTGCAATGGAAAAGCGGTTTGGACTGGCAAGACTGATGAAAAAGGCATTGCTAAGATAGGACTCCGGTTGCTGCAGGAAAATGACCTTCCTCACTGTTCATACAAGGTTAATTATAGAGAGTCATCCAATGCACTTCAGGGCATAGGCAGAGGATTATTTGTCTTTGTCAGCAGCGGTAATGATATGACATTTGTGCATTCAAGTTGGGATGACGGCATTGAACCGTGGAGATATAACCTTACAAGAGCAGACTACAGAGGCCCGATAATTGCCCATACCATATTTGACAGAAGCCTTTTAAGGGCAGGCGAGACTGTTCACATGAAGCACATTGTGCGGAAACATACAATGTCGGGGTTTTCATCTCTCAATAAGCAGAAACTGCCGCAGACGATTATGATTCAGCACATGGGAAGTGATGAGAAATATGAGTTTCCATTGAAATGGGATTCAAATAGCATTGCAGAGACAGAATGGAAGATTCCTAAAGATGCAAAACTCGGGCGCTATGAGATTGCTCTCTTAAACAAAGAAGCAAAAAAGACGAAATCCCAAACCGCTACTGCCAGACCCGAAGTAGAAGATGAAGATCATTTTGGACGTTATGGCATAACATCAGGATATTTCAGGGTAGAAGAATTCAGGGTGCCATTAATGAAAGCGATTATACAGCCGCCGAAAGAGTCATTGGTCAATGCCTCAGAGGTGGATATTGATCTCCTTGTCGCATATCTATCAGGAGGAGGCGCAAGCAACACACCTGTAAAATTAAGAAGCCAGATTCAACCAAAGTATGTACGCTTTGATGACTATGAAGATTTTATATTTGCCAATGGTGAGATTAAGGAAGAGGTAATCAGAAGGTCGGGCTACGAGTATATAGATGAAGAGCGGATAAGAGATGCCCACCCAAAAATTCAGACCAGTGAACTGAGACTTGATAAAGCTGGAGGTCTAAGGACAAAGCTTACAAGTCTGCCAAAGGTCTCGGTTCCGAGTGATATTCTTACAGAACTCGAATTCATGGATTCAAATGGTGAGGTTCAGACAGTTTCACAGAGGATACCGCTATGGCATTCAAAACTGCTTGTCGGCATAAAGCCTGATTCATGGGCGCTGTCAAAGGACTTATTTAAGTTCCATACAGTTGTTTTAAATATTTCAGGAAAGCCTGCTGCAAATACAAATGTGAAAATAGAATTGTTCCAGAGAAAGCATTATTCTCACAGAAAGAGGCTTGTAGGTGGATTCTATGCTTATGAGCATGTAACAGAGACAAAACGCATCGGACATTTATGTGAAGGGAAATCAGATGCAAAAGGGCTTCTAATCTGTGAAGTGCAGTCGCCTGTCTCCGGAAATGTCATTCTCCAGGCACAGGCAACCGATGACGCAGGAAATGTTTCAGTGACTCACAGAGACGTATGGGTTGCAGGTAAAGGCGAATGGTGGTTCGATGTCTCTGATAACGACAGGATTGACCTTCTCCCCGAAAAGAAAAAATACGAACCAGGTGATATTGCAAAATTCCAGGTAAGAATGCCGTTCAGAGAAGCAACCGCACTTGTCACAGTTGAGCGCGAGGGGATAATGGAAGTGTTTATAAAAAAACTGTCAGGTAAAACACCTGTCATAGAAATACCGGTAAAGAACAATTATGCTCCGAATGTCTTTGTGTCTGCTCTTGTAGTTCGCGGCCGCGTTTCAGGTATCCAGCCAACCGCACTGATTGACCTCGGGAAACCTGCCTACAAGCTTGGCATTGCAGGAATTGATGTGGGATGGAGGGCGCACGAACTTAAGGTCAAGGTTTCTACTGATAAAGAGGTTTACAGAATCAGAGAAAAGGCACATGTAAAAATAAAAGTAAAACGTGCGAATGGAAGGCCTCTTCCTAAAGGCAGCGAGATTGCTGTCGCTGCTGTTGATGAGGGACTTCTTGAACTCATGCAGAACAAAAGCTGGCAGCTCCTTGAAGCGATGATGGGGAAAAGAGGATATGAGATAAAAACCTCCACAGCTCAGATGCAGGTGGTAGGCAAGAGGCATTATGGATTAAAGGCATTACCGCAGGGCGGCGGAGGCGGAAGACAGATGACAAGAGAACTGTTTGATACGCTCCTGCTCTGGAAAGGGCGTGTTATTTTAGATGAAAAGGGAGAGGCATCAGTTGAAATACCATTGAATGATTCACTGACGAGTTTCAGGATTGTTGCGGTTGCTAACGCCGGGGCCGGTTTATTCGGTACAGGGCAGACGACCATAAGGACCACACAGGACTTGATGATACTTTCAGGCATCCCGCAGCTTGTGAGAGAAGGTGACAGATTCAAGGCAGGTTTTACAATAAGGAATGCATCCAAACGCAAAATAGATGTGGAGGTTAAAGCAAAGATTAAATATCCTGATGAAAAAGAACTTGATGTGATTAGCGAATCTCTCTCTGCAGGCGGGGCAAAAGAGATTGGATGGGAGATTAATGTCTCTTATGGCATTGAAAACATCACATACGAAGTGACCGCAAAAGAAAAGAACGGGGATGCGCAGGACAGCCTTAAGGTCAAACAGAGGGTTGCGGAAGCAGTTCCTGTAAGAACATTTCAGGCAACTATCACACAGATAGACAAAAGCTTTAGCATGGTTATTGAAAAACCAAAGGATGCGCTCTCTGGGAGAGGCGGTGTTAATATCTTGTTAAAACCTAAACTCTCGGATGGTCTTGGCGGTGTTGTCTGGTTTATGAAGCGCTATCCTTACACATGCATGGAGCAGAAAGTGTCAAGAGCAATTGCGTTAAAGGATGAATCCTTGTGGAAGACTGTTATAGCAGAACTGCCTTCTCATCTTGATGCAGACGGACTTGTAAAATACTTTCCGACAATGCGTCTTGGGAGTGATGCCCTTACATCTTACATCCTGTCCATAGCTCATGAGGCTGGATGGGAGATTCCAGAACATATAAAAGACCGCATGGAGCAAGGCTTAAGAGGATTTATTGAAGGGAAGGTCATAAGATACTCATCTCTTCCAACAGCAGACCTCTCAATTAGAAAAATGGCTGCAATGGAGGCTTTATCAAGAACTGGGAAGGCTGAACCAAAGCTCCTCGGCTCAATAACATTAGAGCCGAATCTCTGGCCGACATCTGCTGTGATTGACTGGATAAATGTGTTAACGAGGATGCCAAATATTACCAATAGAGATAATAGACTTAAAGAGGCAGAGCAGATCCTCAGGTCAAGACTTAACTTTCAGGGCACAACTATGGGTTTTTCAACAGAGGGGATGGATAACCTCTGGTGGCTCATGGTATCTGCAGATGTAAATGCTGTAAAGAGCATACTCGCATTCTTAAATTTTGATAAGTGGAATGAGGATATGCCGAGACTTGTGAGAGGGGCTTTAAGCCGTCAGTATAAAGGTGCATGGAATATCACTACTGCAAATGCATGGGGAATGCTTGCAATGGAAAAGTTTTCAAAAAAGTTTGAATCAATACCTGTTGCAGGCATGACATCGGCAGACCTTGACGGAAAAACAAAAGCAGTGGAATGGGAAAAGTCTCGCGAAGGCAGAAGTTTTATGTTTGGCTGGCCAAAGTCAAAAGAGAATTTGTCAGTCACTCATCAAGGTACAGGAAAGCCGTGGATTACAGTGCAGAGCCTTGCTGCAATACCATTGAAAGAACCATTCTCAAGCGGCTACAGAATCAAGAAGACAATAATCCCCATTGAGCAGAAAGCAGAAGGCAAATGGAGCAAGGGTGATGTAATGAAAGTCAGGCTTGAGCTTGAGTCTCAGGCTGATATGACATGGGTTGTTGTGAATGACCCGATTCCTGCTGGAGCAAGTATTCTGGGAACAGGACTCGGAAGGGATTCGCAGCTTCTTACAAAAGGCGAGGAGAGCAAAGGATGGGTCTGGCCTGTATTTGAAGAACGCTCATTTGAGGCATTCAGAGCATATTATGAGTTTGTGCCAAAAGGCAAATGGACTGTTGAATATACTGTAAGGCTCAATAACAGCGGCATATTCCATCTTCCGACAACAAGGGTTGAGGCGCTTTATTCGCCTGAGATGTTGGGCGAGATGCCAAATGAAAAAATAGGAATAGGAGAATAAAAAGCTATCTAATTAAGGGAGGATAAAATGGTTAAGAGAATCGCTGCAATAGTTATTATGCTTATCATTGCCAGTATCGCATGGATGATTCTTGGAGGCACAACAAGAAGTAGAACTTATGACCAGACATCAAAACTTTATGGGAAGGTAGAAGGGCTTTGGGGATCGCTTCATGTACAGAATGCCCCGTTTGTCTATTATGAAACAAAAACTCAGAAGAAGGTTCAAAATGATAAAGGTAAAGTTGAAATAGTTACTGAGATAACTACACACAGAATTAATCTTGAGGCAAGTGACATAAATGTTGACTTTGATCTTACACATAGAAAGAAAGGTCTTTTGTGGTATGACACATACAAAGTAAATTTTCTTGCAAAATACACAATCAAAAACCCATTATCCCATCAAGAAGATTTTAAGGTAAATTTTTCATTCCCTTCGCAGAATGCAATCTACGACAATTTTCGCCTGTTTGTAAATGGAAAGCCTATAGAAATAAATGATTTCTCACAGAAAACAATAACAATTCCTGTCGCATTAAAAGCAAATGAAGCAGGGTTGATAGAAATAGGATACTTATCACAAGGAATGGATAAATGGTTCTATAAGTTCGGGGAAACTGTAAGCAGGGTGAAAAACTTTTCTTTAACAATGACAACCAATTTTACCAATATAGATTTCCCTGAAAATACTATTTCGCCATCAACAAAAGAAAAAATATCTTCAGGATGGAAGCTCGACTGGCAATATGAAAACCTTATCTCTGGGTTTCAAATAGGCATGGACATGCCGAGCAAACTTAATCCAGGCCCCCTTGCCAGCAGGATAAGCTTTTTTGCACCTGTATCTCTCATCTTTTTCTTTTTTGTCGTATTTATGATTAGCATAATAAAAGATATTAAGATTCACCCTATGAATTATCTTTTTCTTGCAGCTGCATTTTTTGCATTCCACCTGCTGTTTTCATATACTGTTGATCATCTGGATATCTATCTGGCATTTCTGATTTCTTCTGTTGTCTCCATGTTTCTGGTTATTTCATACATGCGCATTGTTGTCGGAGCCAGATTCGCTGCAATCGAAGTGGGAATCTCTCAATTCATTTTCCTCATACTATTTTCACTCGCACACTTCTTTGAAGGGTATACAGGGTTAACTGTAACAATTGGCGCTATTATTACACTTGGAGTTATGATGCAGTTGACAGCAAGAATTAACTGGGAAGAGAAGTTCAAGAAATGAAAACCTTATCTTTCTCAGTAATTTTGAGGCGCTTTATTCGCCTGAAATGTTAGGGGAGATGCCGAATAAGAAGGAAGAGATAGAATAGATTTAATAAAAAGGAGGTAAGAAATGAAAAGGTATGCAGGGATTGTTGTTTTCTTGATTTTTGTTATCACAGCATGGATGGTCTGTGAAACTTATGCTCAGAAAGGTTCTGCTCAAGCCGGAGGTTTTAAAGTTGAGCGCATGGCTGTTTGCGCTAAAATTGAAAACAAAGAACCGGTAGATGTAAAAGAGGTTTTTTCATCTGCAACAGAGAAAGTTTATGTTTTTATAGAGTTCCGTGATGTTGCTGAGGACACCACTGTCAATGTTATCTGGCGACATGGAGATAAAGAAATGCTTAAAACCTCTCTTCCTCTGAAAAAAGGACTTAAATGGAGAACTTATGCTTCTAAGAATCTATACGGATTAAAGGGGAACTGGAAAATAGAGCTTGTTGATTCAACTGGAAAAGGAGTAAAAGCACTTATATTCAAGGTGGAATAACCGAGCAATGCCAGACAAAGAATGAAAACGCTGACTTTCATTACAGCTTTTTTTATCATCGCATCCCATGCCTATGCCTTCACTTCATTTCAGGAGGTGAAAGATTCCTACAAAAAGTCTGATGCGGTTTTGCTTGACAGGCATGGGAAGGTGATACATGAGCTTCGGGTTGATTTAAAGGGCAGAAGGCTTGACTGGGTTAAGATCAAGGATATTTCTCCTGCATTGATAAAAACAGTTATCCATTCTGAAGACAGGAGATTTTACGAGCATCATGGAGTTGACTGGAAGGCAGCAGGCTCATCTGTGATAAAAAACCTTTTCAACAAAACTCCCCGTGGCGCAAGCACCATCACAATGCAGCTTGCATCAATTCTGGATAAAAAACTGAGAGCTAAGAATTCAAAAAGGACGCTTTATCAGAAATGGAATCAGATAACTGCTGCAAAAGAGATTGAAAAAACATGGACTAAGGAGGAAATATTTGAGGCGTATTTAAATCTGATAACATTCAAGGGAGAACTTCAGGGTATTTCATCCGCATCAAGGGGGCTTTTTGATAAAGAACCGAATGGCATTGATGAAACCGAATCCCTTTTGCTTGCCTCTTTGACCCGTTCTCCGAATGCCTCTGTAGAAAGTGTTATGAAAAAGGCGTGTATTCTTGGGAGTTCATTGAAAGCAGGTGTTAAGTGCGAGGATATTAATGCCCTTGCACAAAAAACATTAGCAGGTGTTTATTCAATAAGGCAGAGAGTCGCCATCGCACCCCATGTTGCTTATAAACTTTTGCTCAAGTCTCATTACCCCCCTTTTAATTCCCCCATTGATAAGGGGGGACATAGAGGGGTTGTTGTCTCAACCCTTGATTCTGCTCTCCAGCGTTTTGCCTTTGAGACATTGAAACAGCATTTAATGGCTGTAAAAAGGCAGAATGTAAATAATGGAGCTGTTCTTATTGTAAATAATAAGACAGGGGATATACTTGCTTATGTCGGCGGGCTGGGCGAGGAGTCAGGCGCACGTTATGTTGATGGAATCAAGGCAAAAAGGCAGGCAGGATCAACTTTGAAACCGTTTTTGTATGCAATTGCATTTGAAAAGCAGATTCTAACACCGGCCTCAATTCTGAGCGATAGCCCTCTGGATGTTCCTACAGCGCTTGGCATTTATAAGCCTGAGAATTATGAGAATGATTTTAAGGGTTTTGTCTCTGCACGCACAGCGCTTGCCTCATCTTTGAACATCCCTGCTGTGAAGACTCTTTCGTTAATCGGTGTAGAAGCCTTTATACAGAAACTTAAGCTTCTGGGTTTTAATCAGCTCCTGTCAGATGATTTTTATGGTCTTTCAATCGCCCTTGGCTCTGCGGATGTCAGTCTCTATGAGCTTGTGAATGCCTACCGTACACTTGCTAATAAGGGCGTATGGAGTGGATTAAGGTTTAAATTTGAGAAGCAAAAAAAAGAACACCGACGTGCATTTTCTGATGAGGCTGCATTCCTGGTATCAAATATACTTTCCGACAGGGAAGCAAGAAGTGCGACATTTAATCTTGAAAATCCACTCTCTACAAAATTCTGGAGCGCTGTAAAGACAGGAACAAGTAAGGATATGCAGGACAACTGGTGCATCGGGTATTCACAAAAATACACCGTAGGTGTGTGGGTTGGTAATTTCAGCGGTGAGCCGATGTGGAATGTGTCAGGCGTTACAGGCGCAGCTCCTATATGGCTTGAGGTTATGAATTATTTACACAAAAACGATCATGGGGCGTTTCAGAAAGCGCCAGAAAGAATAGTCACGCAGAAAATAAAGTTTGAGAACAACATAGAACCCGACAGAATAGAGTGGTTTATAAAGGGCACAGAGCCGATGGATTCTATAGCAGATAGTTCGCATGTTATTTTAAAAAACAGAAATGTTTCAATCCCGCGTATTATATATCCGGTAGATGGAACCATTATCGCAGTTGACCCTGATATTCCTGAAGATAGGCAACTTATTTTCTTTGAGGCAGAGGGAGTCAACAATAATTTTGAATGGCTGTTGAATAAAGAAAAGGTAGGTGATTCGGGTTCAGCAGTTTCGTGGTGCCCCCAAAAGGGAAGATACCGTTTATCACTCGTAGATAAACGGAAGGGCGTTATTGACTCTATAACGTTTGAAGTTAAAGGCGCAGTTTATTAAGGAGGAACTTATCTATTCTCCCTTCTCATTCAACCCATACAGTTTTTTTATTGTAGCAATGAGGACGTCCTTATCTTCTGAGTCTTCTTTTAACGCAGTAGTCGGGGGATGGATAAGTTTATTTACAAGCGCATTTGCCATGTATTCAACAGCGCTTTTTTCTTTTTCACCGAGTACGGGAAACTTATTCAGTAGTTTTTCAATCTCTTCTTTCTTAATCAGGTCTGCTTTTTCTCTCAGTGCAACAATGGTCGGGACAGCATCGAGCGATGACTGCCATCTCTGAAAAGTCTCTATCTCCTCGGCAATTATCCCTTCCGCCTTTTCAGCTTCTTTCTGCCTCTCAAGCTTGTTCGAATCAACAACGCCCTGAAGGTCATCAACATCATAGAGATAGACATTGTCAATGTCGTTTATCGCAGGGTCTATGTTGCGTGGAACTGATATATCAATGATAAAAACAGGCTTATGCTTCCTTTCTTTCATGACCTTCTGCATCTGTTCCTTCATGAGCACGTATGTTGGTGCGCCTGTCGAGCATATTACGATATCAGTATTTGTCATTTCGTGGATGAATTCTTCGAATCTCACAGCGCGGCCGTTGAACTCCTGTGCAAGATTACATCCTGTCTCGTATGTCCTGTTTGCAACCACAACATCCTTTACGCCGTTATTCATTAGATGCCTTGCTGCAAGTTCTGCCATCTCGCCTGCTCCAAGCAGCATGAATGATTTTGTCGAAAGGTCTTCGAATATCTTTTTTGCAAGCTCAACAGCAGCAAAGCCGATTGATACTGCATTTTCAGCTATCTTGGTCTCTGTTCTCACCCGTTTTGCAACTGATATAGCTTTTTTCATAAGCTTGTTGAGAAGAATGCCTGTTGTTTTTTTCCGGAGTGCAAACTCGAAGGCATCTTTTAGCTGTCCGAGTATCTGAGGTTCACCCACAACCATGGAGTCGAGGCTTGACGCAACCCTGAAGAGATGTCTGACAGCAGTTACGTTCTCATATGTGTAAAGTGATTTTTCGATAGCGTTTCTGTCGAGACTGTGAAACTCAGAGAGAAAGTCCTTTATCGACTCATATGCCTTTGCCGGATTCTTTACATTTGTATAAAGCTCAACCCTGTTGCATGTTGAGAGTATTACAGTCTCTTTTATCTCGGGAATCGTTGCAATCCTTTGAAGCCCATCTTCAAGCTTTGGACCGTTGAAGGCGAGCTTCTCCCTGACATCTATATCAGCAGTTTTATGATTAAGTCCTACAACAAAGATGTTCATAGGAACACGTGAAGACCTTTTTTGAGCATTTTAATACCGAAAAATGCAATCAGGATTGTAATAAATCCTAATATGGACAATATGGCAGCCCTTTTTCCTCTCCAGCCTGACATAAGCCTTGCATGAAGCACAGTAGCGTATATGAGCCATGTGATCAGTGACCATACCTCGCGCGGATCCCATCTCCAGTAGCTTCCCCAGGCGCTCTCTGCCCATAGAGCACCTGTTATTATTGCGAGTGTGAAGAGAGGGAATCCGATTGTTATCAGTCTGTAATTTATCTCATCAAGGCTCTGAATGCTTGGGAGTCTCTGAAATAAGCCGCTCGGATGTTTTGATTTCAGGTAGTGTTCCTGAACAAGGTACATAATCCCCACGCCGAATGCCATTGCAAATGCAGCATTACCAAGGAATGCAAGAAGTGTATGGATTCCAAACCAGTTGCTCTGGAGAACAGGGCTGAGAGGTTTTATTTCGCGGGAAAGCATGGAAGAGGAAAGCATCAGGATGAATATAATAGGCATTATGAATGAACCTAATAGACCTACCTTATCCCTGAACTCGAGGATGAGGAATAGAAGGACTATGCACCATGAAAAGAATGAGGTTGCCTCATGGGGGTTTGATATCGGGATATGGCCTGCAACTGCATATCTGTAAATGATGCTGACAGTATGGAGGAAAAAGCCGAAGACAACGAGCAGCAGCATTATCTTTGCTGTTGTTTTTGTTCCTTTGAAGAGTTCAATAGTTGCGATTATTGTTGCTGCAAAATAAAACGTGAGTGCAAGTTCAAAAGAAAGGACTCCCATCAGAAACAACCGAGCTGACAGGTTATTATTTTTATATTAAGTCTGTCAGCAGCCTTTCCAACGGTTTTATATGAAACACCAAGACTTTCTGCAACCATCCTTGCATTAGAGCAGGAGATCTTACCCCTGACAGCTTTTTTTTTCACTTCCTTCTCCAAATCGCTACCTTTCATTTCATAATCTCATCTATGTAAGTTATGCATTCAGAAAATCCTGACAGAGACGGGATTGAGACCTTAAATCTTTTTGAGCGTTCAGGAAGTTTTATCCCGGGTTCCTCTTGAAATAATATTATATCTGCCATTTCAATGACCTTCATGGCGCTGTTTTTCAGAGATTGAAGATCCCTCCCAACTATAAATATTACTATATCAGGGTTTAAAAACTCAATCGCGCTGTTGCCCTCTATGAGTATTCCCCCAAGATGTGATAGCCTGTCGAGGGCTAAGGGAAGGACTTCTCTAACTTCTTCAGGCGGTGTTTGCACCCACAGCACCTCTTCTGCGCCTGCAGTCAGAAGCCTTTCTGTATCTTTGTCCTTCAGTCTTAATATTTCAGGGTCGTCTGTTATGGATGAGTAGAAGGCTGTTTTTGTATATTTGATTGCGCCCCAACCTTTATTAGTTGCAAGTTGCTCTCCTCGGCGAGTCGCCAGAGGCGACAAGTTGCAAGCGAGGAGTGATTTTTGAGAAATAAGGTGTTGCAGGAGTGCAACTGCGACAGTGGTTTTGCCTGCGCCGCTATGGCTTCCACCTATGCCTATAAGGAAGGGCTTTCTTGTTTCCATATCTTTGTCAAAAGCTCTCTTTCCTTTTCTCTCATTTTCTTTGCAGAGTATCCGCTTCTCTCATGGGCGTACCCAATCAGGTGGAGTATCCCATGCACAAGAAGCCATCTTAATTCATCTCTGAATGAAAACTTATGCTCTTCAGCCTGTCTTTTTGCCGCCTGAAGATTTATGACAATGTCGCCCAAAATAAGTGACGAGTGACAAGTGACGAGCGAGGATTTTTTAGCTGAATGCCGAATGCTGAACGCTGAAGGCTTATGCTGCGGGAAGGAGAGTACATCAGTGGTCTTGTCTATACCACGATATGCAGAGTTCAGGACTCTCATCATGCCGTCATTCACAAGGAGAATGCTGAGTTCAGTTTCTTTAAGCCCGAGCAGTCTTAGAGCCCTTTTTGAATCACTCGCTATTTTTTGGGAATCTATTTTGATCAGTCGTTGCTGGTTTTTTATTGATACTGTCATTGTTTTGCGGGACCAATTGTTTTTCTCCGTTAATCCCCTTTTCATTGTTTCCTTCTGCCGCCTGGTTTGTTTCTGCATTGAAATCAAAGCCCGGGTAGTCTATCCTTTTGTGCAATATGCCTGTCAATATATATGAAAAGCGCCTTTTTATCTCGGATATGTCTTTGAGCGTCAGCTCGCACTCATCGAGCTGACCGTCAAGAAAGATGTGATTTATTATCCTGTCAACAAGCGCGGCAATTCTCGCAGGCGTTACATCATGCAGAACTCTTGATGCTGCCTCAACAGCGTCAGCCATCATAACCAGCGCTGTTATGCGCGTCTGGGGTTTTGGCCCCGGATATCTGTACTCCTCTTCAGTAGGCCTGTTTTCACCTTCCTGTACCTTTGCCTTCTGATAAAAATAGGCCATAAGTCCTGTTCCATGATGCTGTTGTATGATATCAATCAGCGGTTCTGGAAGTTTGTACTGCCTGGCAAACTCTACCCCTTCTTTCACGTGTGATGCGATAATCATGCTGCTCATGTGCGGGGTGAGCTTGTCATGCTTGCTGAGAGAACCACTCTGGTTTTCAACAAAATATTCAGGCATCTTTATCTTTCCTATGTCATGGTAATAAGCGCTGACTCTGGCGAGCAGAGGATTAACGCCTATTGTTTCTGCTGCAGATTCAACAAGATTGCCAACAATCACGCTGTGGTGATAGGTCCCTGGAGCGGCTATCATAAGGTTTTTCATCAAGGGCTGTTCTAAATCGAGGAGCTCAAGGAGGCTTATGTCTGTAGTGACTTTAAACATGTATTCAAGGATAGGAAGTATCACTGAAACAATAGCGATTACGCTCAGGCCTGAGAGCAGGGCAAATACTACAGATGGGGCAGCAACTACAGATATAAATTCTCCTGCAAAAAGAAGAAGAATGCCTGCTGTTATGGCGTTCGCTATGCCAACGTAAAAACCGCCTCTCAGGATGGCTGAACGCTTTTTGCATCTTATGACGCTGAATGCGGCTGTAAGGCTTCCGACAAAGGCATAGAAAGGATACATTGCATCATTAAGCCAGAGGCCGCTCAGGAGGCTTACAATAAAAGAAAATACAATTGCTGTATGGAAGTCGAATAAAAGTGTGACCAGCATTGCGCCTGCAGGTATCGGTATTCCGAATAATGTGCTTTTAAGTGGTATGGATCCGAGCCCTCTTGCGAGGTTTGTGAGTAAATATTCAAAAAATCTTCCAATGAGCAGGGTGCTTACAATCATGAAACCGAGGAGTACGAGCATGTTGTAGTTTTTCAGATAAGATGGTTTGTACCTGAGTATGTCCCTGTACAGGATAATCAGGAGGATACATGTCATGAGGAACCCGCCGAGGAGATATTCGACTCCTGTTTTTTGCTGTATAGAAATGGCGGACAGGAAACCGAATACAATCAGCAGGGAATACTTTTTGGCGTCAACCTTCTTAATTGCTTTTGGAATCTTCTGCATTACGTTTTTCATATTTCTCGTACGCCCTTATTATTTCCTGAACAAGTTTATGTCTTACAACATCCCTTTCAGAGAAATATACAACCTTTATACCGCTGATGTCACTTAATATCTTATCTGCCTCAACAAGACCTGAGGCCTTTCCTATCGGCAGGTCTATCTGGGTTATGTCTCCTGTAATTACTGTCTTAGAGTTAAAGCCGAGCCTTGTAAGGTACATCTTCATTTGCTCAGATGTTGTATTCTGAGCCTCATCAAGTATTATAAATGAATCATTCAATGTCCTGCCCCGCATAAAAGCCAGTGGCGCAATCTCTATAATGCCGCGCTCAATAAATTTGCCTGCCTTTTCAGCCTCTATCATATCGAAGAGCGCATCATAAAGGGGTCTGAGATAGGGGTTAATCTTGTCATGCATGTCGCCAGGTAGAAAACCGAGTCTCTCACCTGCCTCGACAGCAGGCCTTGCAAGTACTATTCGGCTTGCCTGTTTTTTCAGAAGTGCATTTATTGCCATCGCCATTGCCAGATATGTCTTGCCTGTGCCTGCTGGCCCTATCCCTATCACTATGTCATAATTTCTTATTGCCTCGATGTACTGTCTCTGGGTATCTGTCTTGGGTATTATAAATCTCTTCTTGGATGATACAGGTATATTGTTAAGAAACAAGTCCTTAATAGATGTATCATGGCCCTCTGCTATTGATTTTATGGCATAGCGTATATCTTCAGGTTTTAAGAGATAGCCTTCTGAGCTTATAAAGCGCAGTTCATTAATAAGCTCCTCTGCTTTTTCAGAGGGCTCTTGTTCGCCATGGATAAGCACCTTGTTGCCTCTGAAACTTACAGTGATCCCGAATGCCTCTTCTATAAGCTTCAGGTTTTTATCGAACCCGCTGTAAAGGAAGGCAAGTTCCTTATCACCGTCGAATTCTATCTCTTTTGTTACCGTGGCTTCTCCTGTTTAGGGGCATGGTAAGGAACATTGTCCTTTTCATGCATTCCTTCATTTTTGAATGTTACAAAGGCCTTTAGCCCGTCTTTGTTTTTAAGCTTTATCGCAAGAACCTCTGCATCCTTTTTGCTTGCAAATTCACCTGTCCTTACCTTGAAAACCTTTGAATTTCTTGCAGTTGACTGTTTTATATATGCCTCATACCCTTTTTTTTTGAGCGTATTCTCGAGTTCCTCAGCATCGGCTGAGCTTTTAAAAGCGCCCACCTGAACTGTATATATGACTGCGGCCTGTGGAATTATTTCTTTTTTGGGTTCTGATTTTGGTTCTGATGTCTTTGTCTTTGGTTCTGAGGCTTTCTGCTCTTTCTCCATTTCTATTTGTTGGGGCACTGAAGCAGATTGAGGTTGATTATCCTGCAGCGCCTGTTCCCGCACAGCAGGAGATTTTTCCTGTTGCGGTTCAGTTTCAGGAGTAGGGGCTGGTGTAATTATCTGGGTAGAAGAAGGAAGTTCGTTTGATACGCTTTTCCCAACGAAATAACCGAGGCTGAAACTTAGAGAGGAAGTTATCACAACTATTAATATGATTATTTTTCTGCCAGGCATGGATTTCTTAAAATTTCCCCTTGAAACTGACATGTTTCATAAAATAAGCATAGCATCACCATAAGAGAAAAATCTATATTTATGGGCTATTGCTTCATTATACGCCTTCATGAGGTTTTTGGGGCCGCAAAGGGCAGAGGTCAGCAGAAGCGGGGTCGAATGCGGAAGGTGAAAATTTGTAACCAGCGAATCAATAACATTGAACTTATATCCAGGATAAATGAATATGTTTGTATAGCCACAGATCACTCCATTATGCCTGACACCCGAAGGAACAATTGGCCCATTGCTGGCCGATGACCATTGACCGCTTGAATTACCTTCTACTGCTCTTGTTGTAGTAGTGCCGACAGCAATAATTTTTCTGCCGGAATCCTTTGCTGCTTTTATTTCTTTTATGATATCAGAACTTATTTCAAAGTATTCGGAGTCCATAGAATGTTCCTCAGGTCTGTTTGTCCTGACCGGTTTGAATGTGCCGATGCCCACATGAAGGGTTATATATCTGACTGCCACAC
This sequence comes from Nitrospirota bacterium, assembly GCA_016208915.1. Taxonomy (GTDB): domain Bacteria; phylum Nitrospirota; class Thermodesulfovibrionia; order Thermodesulfovibrionales; family UBA1546; genus JACQXE01. The sequence continues at coordinate 33,174 of JACQXE010000024.1, forward strand.
CCTTATCTTTTATCTGGTCTATCAGGTCTCCGGTAAAATGAAACCCTGCAGTCGGCGCTGCAATCGAGCCTTCATTTGACGCATAGACTGTCTGGTACCATTCCTTGTCCATAGGATTAGGCCTTCGTTTTATGTACGGAGGCAGGGGCATGTCTCCATGTCTCCGTACATTTTCCATGAAATCACCCGAATAGCTGAAACGTGCAATTCTGCCTTCTGATATCTCTGCTGAAAAGTTTTCTGATATGGTTATTATCCCGCTGTATTTTTTCCGGGATAGTATTTCCCATGTATCAGGGCATATCTCTTTTATAAGGAGAAACTCTATCTTTCCTCCTGTTGGTTTAATGCCTGTAAGCCTTGCAGGGAATACCCTCGTATTGTTCAGAATAAGCATGTCCCTTTTGTTGAGGTATTCAGGAAGATTATAGAATCGTGTGTGTTCTATCCTGCCGTCTTTGTGGAGCACCAGAAGCCTTGAATGATCTCTTTTCCCAGAAGGCTTTTTTGCAATCAGCGTTTCTGGAAGGTAGAAATCAAGATCAGCGACCTTCATAGAGTTGTATCTCTGTTCCCGGATAAAAAAAGGAGAGTATTTCCCTGTAAGTCTTGCCTTTTTTTGCCATCTCGAGCGCGCTCCATTGACAGAGACCTACACCATGTCCGTAGCCTTTACCCTCGAGTATCATTGAGTCTCCGTCCCTGACAAGGCTGAACTTTGTGCTGGGAAGCCTCTGCCACCCAAGGAGTTTCCGGAATTCAGTTGCCTTAATTGTAATCTGCTCTGATTCGGTATCAATGCATAGATCTTTTGCCCTATCTGTGGAGGTGAATGATTTGATTTTTATATCTTTTATTCCGGATACGTGCAATGACTTTTCTATCTCAGACAGCGGTATCTTTCTTTCCCACACCCAGTACGGAGACTCCTCACAGCTTGATTCTACCGGCTTTAGATAAGGAGAACTCTTGCCAAAGACCTCTTCAGGGGATTCTGTCCTGCCGCCGCATGTTGAGTGATAAAGGGCCTCGATGGGCTTATTATTGAAAGTCAGTATTTCACCTTCTGTATGTTCTACAGCATAAGCTATTCTCGGATCACTGGAATTCCCCTTGTATACCTGATGCAGAACAGAAGATGTGAGATGATAAAAGGAGTTTCCGTTCATGTTTTTTTGATATAAAGCGTAGGTCCTTGAAATAACAGCCTGTACCTTAAGCGCTTCCATTTCCCAATTTGTTCCGACCTCGGACTGGACTACACTTTTTACATAATCCTCAAAAGGAACCTCATTTATAATATAAAGACCGTTCTGTCCTTTCCACACCTCAATTTCGCCTTTGTAATGGATTCCGCTGAGAAGGAGATCTCCTTTTATCTTGTCGCTTACCTTTTCGAGCTGCTCATCTTTTTCAGGTATCTTTGGGTAATTTTCATCGAGTATGAGAACTTTTATTGTATTAGCAAAAACATCAGCAGGCAGCAAACAGCTATCAGCTATCAGAATAAACACAAAAAAGAAAAGACAACTTATTTTTATATTTATAGCTGAGAACTGACTGCTTAAAACTTTCATGCTATTTTCTCCCAAATATCCAGAATACCAGTGTGAGGATGATACTTATCAGGATACTGGTAGCAAGCGGAAAGTAGAACGTGAAATTTTTTTTATGTACGATAATATCTCCGGGGAGCCTTCCTATCCATGGAATCTTTCCTGAAAAGAGAAGCAGCGCCCCTGCGGCAGTGATAACTGCACCAATTATTAAGAGAAGTCTTCCTATGTATTGAGTGCTGTCAGCCATAATATAATGTGTGCCCTCTCTTTGTCTGTCACCCTGAACTTGATTCAGGGTCTTATGCTTTTGCTTTATTAGATGCTGAAACGAGTTCAGCATGACACTTTCGAATTTTTAAACTTTGCATTTTGAATTTTGAGTTTTTTTGGTGTATCTCTCCATCTCAGAATAAATGCATCCGCAATATTTCTGCCTGTAAAGGCCGAGGCTTTTTGAGATTTCAACGCCTTCTTTCCATCCCGGCCTGAAATCCTCAAGAAAGAAATGGACCGAATGCTTTTTCTCCATCTCCTTGCCTGCATTTATTATAACATCAAACTTCTGGTAGGGGCTTACAAGCAGAGAAGTTGTGAATCCGTCAACCCCTGTTTCTTTAGCCCTTTTTGCTGTTTCGTCAAGCCGCATCGTATAACATATGCGGCATCGGCCTTCGCTGCCGTTATCGGTCATTCTTATGAAATCTTTCAGTCCATAGTAATCAATATACTCAATATCGAACTTCCACGAGTCCTGAAGCATTTTCAATGCATTAAGACGAAGGCTATATTCTGTATATGGATGTATATTGGGATTAAACCAAAGTCCTGATATGCTGATGCCCTTTCCGGTCAGAGTCTTAACAGGATAAAGGCTGCAGTTAGCACAGCAGATATGCATCAGAAGCTTCATAAGATATTATAACCAATCTGTTCCTTGCTTGTCTTTTCGTTATTCCCTGTAGCATATTACTCTATGCATAAGAACAAAGTAGAAACAATCAGCAAAGGAAGCGACAAGATGAAGATATGTTATCTAACGGCAGTGTTTTTAGCAGCGCTTCTCTGTGCAACGCTTTCTGCACGAGCTGAGGAGATTATCTGCGCATCAACAACAAGCACAGAGAATTCCGGACTCTTTGGCCATATTCTGCCGGTCTTCGAAAAGAAAACTGGGATAAAGATAAAAGTTGTGGCCCGGGGTACGGGCGCTGCAATTGAGATGGGGAAGCGGGGCGACGCTGACGTGGTTTTTGTTCACGCCAAGGAGCAGGAACTCAAGGCAGTTGAAGAGGGTTTTTTTGTGAACCGACATGATGTCATGTACAATGACTTTGTCGTAATAGGTCCTCCGGAGGATCCTGCAAAAATAAAAGGCACAAAGGCGACAATGGATGCGTTCAGAAAGATAGCGTCAGGCAGCTTTACCTTTGTTTCCCGTGGCGATAATTCCGGCACACACACAAAGGAGCTTTCGATCTGGAAAAAAACCGGCATCGAACCAAAAGGTCAGAAGTGGTATCTTGAAGTCGGTCAGGGCATGGAAAAAACACAGAGGATTTCCAATGAGAAGCGGGCATATACTCTCACAGACAGGGGCACATGGCTTGCGACAAGGGACCAGGATAAGCTCGATATGGTCATCGTCCATGAGGGAGATCCCGCTCTTTTCAACCAGTACGGCGTGATGGCGGTAAATTTTGAAAAGCATAAGCATGTGAAATACAAAGAGGCGATGGAGTTCGTAAACTGGATAATATCAAAAGAGGGTCAACAGGCAATTGCATCGTTTAAGGACAGCCTCGGCAACCAGCTTTTCTATCCGAATGCGAAATAATTTTATATATAGGGCAGCGGCGGCTGTCTGTCGCCCTTCGCTTTAACAATGGAATTTCTTCTGATCTCATTCTCAAAGGCTGTCTCGCTTGTGCTCGGCTTTGACAGAGAGCTTCTTCATATAAGCCTGTTGTCTCTGAAGGTTTCGGGGCTTGCACTTATAATAGCAACTGCAACAGGTCTTCCGGTCGCTGCCCTCCTGGGGCTTAAGAAAATCCCTTTCAGGGGTCTGTTAGTAAGCATATTCAACACGCTTATGGGCCTTCCGCCTGTAGTGGTCGGACTCTTTGTGTATCTGCTCCTTTCACGTAGTGGACCCCTCGGATTTCTGGGGCTACTTTATACGCCGTCAGCTATGATAACAGCGCAGACAATCCTTTCATTCCCTATCATTGTCTCTCTCTGCCATGCTGCAATCGTGGGCGTTGATCCTGTGATCAGGCAGGCATCTCTGACACTGGGCGCTACTGAGGCGCAAGTTGCAGCAGCAATCATACGGGAGGCCAGGTATGGCATCATGTCAGGTATCATCGCTGGGTTCGGCAGGGTTATGGCAGAGATCGGCGCAATCCTAATAGTCGGCGGCAATATTGCCGGATATACAAGGGTTATGACAACCACTATTGCACTGGAAACAGACAAGGGCAACTTCGAGCTTGCCCTCGCGCTGGGAATAATACTCCTTGGTCTCTCGCTCATTATCAATGCTGTTCTCCATCTGGTTCAGAAGAAAGGGACAATAAAAAGATGAGCCTTTCACTGAAAATAGAAAATGTCTGGAAATCCTACAACAGGGAACCTGTACTGAAAGGCTGTACGTATTCATTCGACAAGGGCGGCATATACGCCCTGATGGGACAAAACGGCTCGGGCAAATCAACTTTGCTGAGGATATGTTCGATGATCGAAAAGCCTGATAAAGGCATTGTTTCCTATATATCCGCTGGAAATGTTCTTGAGCAAGACATATCCCTGAAAAGAAAGATTACCCTTGTTCTGCCGACAGTAGGGGTGTTCAATGACTCGGTTTACAGGAATGTCGCCTATGGCCTGAAGATAAGAGGCATACCCTATAAAGAAATCAGGGAAAGGGTCTGCAATATTCTGGAACTTGTAAAACTCACGCACAAAAAAGATCAGCATGCACTTACACTCTCAAGCGGCGAGACCCAGAGAGTAGGGATTGCAAGGGCCTTAATTATAAAACCGGAGATGCTCTTTCTCGATGAGCCCACGGCGTCGGTAGATACGGCAAATACAAAAATCATCGAAGATGTCATTCCTGAGATGAAAAGCAGAGGTATTACTATTATACTGACAACTCATGATCAACTACAGGCAAAGAGACTTGCGGATCAATTGCTCATTGTTAAGGATGGGAAGCTGATTAACGGATAAATTGAATTTACTTATTTTATTAGAGTTGTCCAAAATAAGGCTTATGAAAAGGCTGAACGCTTCATAAATACAATGAATCGACAGAATATTAAGATGTGCAACCTCGTTTTGATAAGAAGCTTTAAATGGAACAATATGAGAGATGTTTTTATGAATAATCGGATGTGGATTAATTTTATAAGGTGTCGTTATTGTATTTCTTCAGCATTCAGTCTTTTTTTAGTTATTCTATACAGTACTGTTAGTTTATGAATTATCTATGTTATCCTGAATTTTTAAGTTTTTCTACAGTTGGGAATAAAGCAATATCTGTATGGGGCAGGAAGAGCGCTGACATATATTCATCCATAAAATTTCTCGAGGCAGAGAGTTCCATGTAGGTCATCTTCTGCGCAATCTCCTCAGCCTCTTTTCTGAGTCTTTCCGAAAGCAGACAGAGGTATGCGCCTGCTATGGATGTATTGCCGAGGAATCTGAATCTCTCTTTAGGGAGATCCGGGAGCATACCGAGTATGATGGCTTTGTCCACATCAAGATAATTTCCAAATCCTCCGGCTATATAAACCCGTTCTATATTATCAAGGGTAAATCCGACTTCTTTTATAAGCATGGACACGCCGGCATATATGGCTGCCTTTGCCCTAAGAATATTTTCTATATCAGCTTCTGTCAGGACGATATCTTTTTCACCTCTGTAAAGCACAAATTCAACCCCGTCTTCGCCTTCTCTTATTCTGTCAGTCTTGAGTTCCCTTACGAATTTGCCCTTCTGGTCTATAATTCCTTTGAGAAACATCTCTGATATCGCATCAATCATTCCTGAACCGCATATCCCAACCGGGTTTGAATTCCCGATTACACCCAATTCAGGTTCATGTGTATTGCGATCTATTTTCACGGATTCGATCGCGCCTTCGGTTGCGCGCATACCATGCTTTATTCCGCTTCCCTCAAAACACGGTCCAGCAGAGCATGCCGCAGTCATAAGCCATTCATTGTTCCCTATGGCAATCTCTCCATTTGTTCCTATGTCCATGAAAAGGGCGATTTCATGGTTCCGATGCATCTTTGAGGCAAGCACGCCTGAGACTATATCTCCTCCAACATAGCTTGCAACGCATGGAAGCGTATAAACAGGAGCCTGATTGTTTATGTGGAGCCTTGCAGTCCCTGCCTTCCACATCGGAAAGAAATTTACTGTAGGGATATACGGCTCTTCTCTGATGTATTGCGGGCTGAGTCCCCAGAAGATATGGGACATTATCGTGTTCCCTGAGATTACCGCTGTCTCTATCATTTCTCTGTTAATCTTATGTTTTTCTATAATCGTTTCTATCAGTTCATTAATGTCTTCGATAACAGCATCCCTGAGTTCGTGGAGCCCTCTGCCTTCAGTAGCATGAACTATCCGTGTAATAACATCATCGCCATGTCTTATCTGTGAGTTATACGTTGAGCCGACATCAATGAGACTTCCATCAGAAAGATCAACAATATATACAACAATTGTGGTCGTCCCGATATCAACAGCAAGCCCATATCTCACTGAATCTTTTCCATCTGCTACAAAGATAGCTTCTGGTCCGCCAACGTATGCAAGACTGATCTTCCAATTGGGGCTTCTCATCCTGTCTGCCATTGACGATATAAAACCATGAGAAAATCGCATCTCCTTTATCCCTTTCAGGTCAAGCTCCCTTCGGAGTCTCTCAAGGTCACCGATATGGTCCTGAATAGTAGGAGGCGGAAGTTCGAGATAGAGCCTTTTTACTATTAGAGATATCTCTCCGTCGAGCGAGCGGAAAAGTTCTGATAGGTCTTTTGCTTTTGAGAGCGCAATCTTGTCTCCTACGACAAGCCTTGTTTCTTCTAATATCTCTAAAGATATATCTTCTTCTGGAAAAGTATGACAGGCAAGGACAATCCCTTTGTTCCTGTCAGCCTGCGAAATTTTTCCGGTTTTTGACGTCCTGTATCTTCCGCCGAGTACTTTTACCCTGCATTTTCCGCATGTCCCTTTTCCCCCGCACGCAGCAATAAGATATATCTCATGCCTTTTCAGCGCATTAATGATGCTCTCTTTGTTTAAAACCGAAATGCTTTTTCCTGTTGTGAACTTTATATTCATAAATAATAAATGAATGGCAGGATATAGTATTTGAGCGGCATTATTTTGCTGATATTCCGACAGTAAGAATATAAATAATCGAGAGGCAAAATACCTCGCAGGTCGGAACGACCGACCTGCCTGCTGGCAGGCAGGGAAGGAGCGAAAATGCGATATCCTGCCATTTTATCCTTAATCTGCCATCTCTATAAGCTTTTCTGCTATCTGAACAGCATTGAGCGCCGCGCCTTTCCTGAGATTATCCGCAACAATCCACATATTAATCCCGTTCTCTATTGATTCATCCTCTCTTATCCTTCCGACATAGGTATCGTCCTTTCCTGCAATCTCAACAGGGAGTGGATATACATTCTTATCCGGAGCATCAAAGACAATAATGCCGGGCGCACCTGCGAGTATTGCCCTGACCTCATCAGGTGTCATCTTCTTCTCTGTCTCTATATTCAGGCTCTCTGAATGGCATCTGAAAACAGGCACGCGTACTGTTGTTGCAGTAACCCTGATAGAATAATCCCCAATAATCTTCTGGGTTTCATTAACCATCTTCATCTCTTCTTTTGTGTATCCATTCTCGAGAAATTTATCTATATGTGGAAGTACGTTGAATGCTATCTGATGAGGATAGACGTTGCATTTTATCTCTCTGAAATTCAGAATGTCTGTTGTCTGCTGGAGGAGTTCGTCCATTGCCTTTTTGCCTGTTCCCGAGACAGACTGGAATGTTGTCACAACAACCCTTTTTATCTTTGCTGCATCGTGAATGGGTTTTAAGACTACTACCATCTGGATTGTTGAGCAGTTTGGATTTGCTATGATTCCCTTATGCCATTTGAGGTCGTGAGTATTCACCTCCGGCACTACCAGAGGAACCTCAGGGTCCATCCTCCACTGGCTCGAATTATCGACAACAACGCAACCTGACTTCGCTGCAACAGGAGCCCATATCTTAGACCTCTCAGCCCCTGCAGAGAAAAGAGCAATGTCAATCCCTTTGAAAGAATCTTCTTTTAAAGCCTCAACTGGTATTTGATTCCCATGAAATTCAAGATCTTTGCCTTCTGAGCGTTCAGATGCAAACAGCCTTATTTTTTCAACAGGAAAATTTCTCTGCTCAAGAGTTGATATCATCTCATTTCCAACAGCGCCAGTTGCTCCGACAACAGCTACCACATAACTATTTTTCTTTTTAATCATTGATTTTAATCCTTTCTCTACGAGTCGTAGCCTATCGCTTATTTTGAATAAAGTAATTTATCATACAGCAATGGAAAATTTCTATCTTTTGATGCTGCGAGAATCAGGGCAATGGAAAATAGTCTTAAGCTCTTAAAGCGAATTTATACTCTCGGCACTGGCATAAGGAGCGAAGAAGACTTTATTGAGATTCTCCTGTCGTATGATATCAAGACTCTTATTGACGTTAGGAGCTTTCCAAGAAGCAAGATCCCTGCATTCACCAGGGAATATCTTGAACGCCTTTTGCAGAGAGAAAACATATCATACGTCTATCTGGGCAAAGAACTCGGCGGTTTCAGAAAAGGAGGGTATGAGGCGTATACTATGACTGAGGATTTCAAAAAAGGTATTGACGTATTGGAAGACATTGCACAGAAAGGTCTTAGTGTAATCATCTGTGCTGAAAGATTCCCGTGGAAATGTCACAGAAAATGGATAGCAAGGGAACTTCACAGGCGCGGATGGCAGGTGGAGCACATAATAGATAAGGGTAAAGTATGGATACCGAAATAAGCCGATTTTAAATTATTTCTTAGAGGCAAAAGGGAACTATCTTTGAGCGGCTTATTTTGCCGATATTCCTAAAGTAATCAATAAAAATATCAAGAGGCAAAATCCTCGGAGGCCGCCTGAGGCGGACGAGAATGAGCGAAAAGATTGTTCACTCTTGCCTTAATTCAAATACTATATCCTGCATATAGCGTTACTAATTCAGTTATACATTGAATCTGAAATTGATTATATCTCCGTCTTTTACCGCGTAGGTCTTACCCTCAAGCCTGAGAAGGCCTTTCTCACGGACACCAGCCATATTGCCGTGGGCAGTGAAGTCATCGAATGAAACAACTTCTGCCCTGATAAATCCCCGCTCAATGTCAGAATGTATCTTGCCTGCTGCTCTTTGGGCGTCTGTTCCTTTCTGAATCGTCCATGCCCTCACCTCATCCTCGCCTACGGTGAGGAATGAAATAAGTCCCAAGAGTTCATATGAAACATGAATTAGCTTATTTAAGGCAGGCTCTGTTATCCTTAGGTCTTCGAGAAATGCCTTTGCCTCTTCAGGAGAAAGCTGTGCTATCTCCATCTCTATCTTTCCGCAGAGGCTTAATACGTTAACCTGTCTGCCTTTAAAAAATGCCTGAATCTCTGAAGTTGTTTCCTTGATTTTTTCAGGATTCAAATCCTTTTCTGCTATATTCACTACCACCACCATTGGTTTTATTGACATGAACTGGAGGTGTTTCATTGTCTTTTGTTCTTCCTCTGAAAAATCGATATCTCTTAAGGACATCTCTTTTTCCAACGCTTCTTTACACTTAGCGAGGAGTCTCTTTTCTGACTCATCAGGCTTTTTCCCTCTTTTCATTCCCTGCTCCATCTTCTCAAGCCTTTTTTCGACGAGCTCCAGATCCCCGAATATCATCTCCATCTCCACAGTCTCTGCATCACGCGATGGATTAACATTTCCTATGGGATGAATTATGGATTCATCTTCGAACCCCCTCACAACATGCACAAGGGCATCAGCATCTTTTATAAGATCAAAGACCTTTCTGTTCTGCTCTGTATCTCCTTTTGTGAGGCCGATGTAGTCTATGTATTCCACTGTTGCATGGGTTGTCTTTTTGGGCTTATAAATCTCAGAGAGTTTTTCTATCCTTGAATCAGGAACTTTTACGACTCCAAGATGTGGATCTGCCGTTACTGTGGGATAGATTGTTGTCTCAATGTTTAAGCCTGTCAGAGCATTAAAGATTGTTGTCTTACCAGAATTTGAAAGTCCAATAATAGCTATCTTCATGTTATCTCCTTAATTTGTAAAAGACATACAAAGAGAGCTTATAGCATTCTCTCTCATTCTCAGGCTTTGCCCTCCGAGGATTTTGCCTCTTTATTTTAATAAAAACTTATTGTTGGAATATCAGCAAAATAAACCGTTCAAATGCTATACCCTCTCTTGCTCAGAGGATCAGGGAAACAATTAAACATTGTAACATAACTGCTTCGTAGACATTCTGGTATAATAAAATTTCAAATATTTAAAGTTTTTAAACAGGAGACACTGCATATGGCAAAGGAGATTCACAAAGATTTTTTCATACGCTATCACGCAGCAATATTCAAGGCCCTTGGGCTTGATGCAGTAAAACTCAATGTGAAGATAGGGAATATAATTGCCACGGAATGGCTTAATAGCCTTGAAAAGAAACCAGAAACCCTCGAAGAATTAAGAGGCGCCCTCGAATCTTTTTTGAACAATGAACTGAGGTTTTCGCGCGACCCTAAAATAAAAATATATGCTGACGGAAGGGTTGAAGTGGATATCAAAAGATGTCATATATGCGATGCAAATGAACTGCTCAGGGGAAAGGGTGAGGAAATTGTCCCTATATGCCCTGTCTCTCAGGTCGTAAAATCTGTCTTAAGCCGCGGCATTCAGGGGTATAATGTAAATCTGTACGATCCGACCAAGAACGGCAGGATTGGTGAATGCATTTTAAATTTCAAAATGTTCAAAAAACCAGGGAGATAATTCTGCAGGATAATTGAACTTGATATTCCCTTTGGCTTGCAGAGGGGAGGTTCCTTAAAAAACAATAGCTCTATAAAGATAAAAATTCTATCGATTTGTCTCTTGCCCAGTTTTACTTTGCTTAGTTTTTTTTATCTCATAGACCTTAGTTAGGTTGTTACGGATAATTGGTTCAGCCGGATTTAATCTTGTTGCCATCTGAAGATGCTCAATAGCTTTATCCGTCAAACCCAAATCCGCATAAATATTTCCTAGATTATTATGAGCCTCAGCGTCATCTGGATTTAATGCTAACGTAATCTGGTACTGATTAATAGCTTTATCTATCCATCCCTTTTTCCTATAGACAATCCCTATGTTGTTATGAGCTTCAGCATAATCTGGATTTAGTGTTAAGGCAATCTGATACTGTTCGATTGCTTTATCCGTCAAACCCAAATCCGCATAAACAATTCCTATATTGTTATGAGCTTCAGCAAATTCAGGTTTTAATCTTATAGCAATCTGATACTGTTCAATGGCTTCAACTATCAGACCTTTCTTTCGATAGACCACCCCGAGATTAGAATGGGCATCAGCATAATCTGGATTTAGTGTTAAGGCAATCTGATACTGCTCTATCGCCTGATCTGAAAACCCCTTTTTATCAAAGGCATTTCCAAAATTGTTATGAGCTTCAGCATAATCTGGGTTTAGAGTTAAGGCAATCTGGTACTGTTTGATTGCCTCATCTATTAATCCTTTTTCCTTATAGACTACCCCGAGATTATTATGTCCTCTTGCTTTTTGGGGAGACTTTAATATCACATCTTCCCACAAAGTCAATTCATTCTGCCAAACAGTATTCCTCGCATAAGCAGCACCAGAAAGGGCAATAATTATTAATGCAAATAAGGGTATAAATATCTTTTCTGCCTTTTGCCATTTGCTTTTGAGTTTCTCTATCATAATAAATATAGAAGTTGCTATTGCTACAAAAGCTCCTACGGAAGGCAGATATACTCTTTGTTCAAATATCACATCCCTTATCGGTATTATGCTTGACTCAACTGATAATGTTATGAAGAACAAGAAGATGCCAAAGGAAAGAAGACGGGAAGAAAGTTTCGAGTTTCGAGTTTCGAGTTTCGAGTTGGGATAATTTGAACTGGAGACTTTAAATTGTGATTTGCATAACAGATATACAGCTAAGCATAATATTGATAACAAGAACAGAAAAGAAATAAGCACTGACGGTGTAAACAGTGAATGATATATCGGATAGTCATAATCAAGGTTCTGATTTATCGGCAGGAATATAAGCCTTATGTATGTTGTTATTACCCTCATCTCTGTCATTAGGTAATCCCATCGTGAGATATCCTGTGTCTCCCTTGCCTGCTCACTCAGATCTGAAATTATATCTCCCAAAGGCTTGTCCGTACCTATCATGCTTAATGGAATAATGATTATGGTTAGAAGAAAAGGCATGAGAACAAGAAGCTTTTTCTTAAGCGTAGATTTGAAGAATGTAAACTCATAAAGGACTATTATTATCGGAAGAGTGAAGGCTATTTCTTTTGTCATCATGGCAAGAACAGCAGAAAGAAGAGAAAGGAAATAGAAGATTAAGGTTAAGGCCAAGGTTGAGTTTCTCTTAACCTCAACCTCAACCTGTTTTTGCCCCGCAAGTCTGCCTTTGACATAGAGAACCATCGAAAAAAGATAAAACATCGTTGCAAGCGATGTAACCCTCTGTACTATATAAGTAACTGCCTGCGTCTGAATCGGGTGGGCTACGAAAAAAAGAGCGGAAAAAAGAGGGATGAATTGTAACCCCCCTCTGTCCCCCCTTAAATTAAGGGGGGATGAAGGGGGGTTATGACTGCTGATAGCTGAAAGCTGACTGCTGAAAAAAGGCGTGTTAAATGTCAGTCTCACAAAGAAATATACAAGTATTGCATTGATAATATGTATTGCAAGGTTAACTATGTGATAGCCTGTTACATCAAGCATTCCAAAATGATAGTTCAAGGCAAAGGTGAGATAGCCTATGAAACGCCGGGGATTATATTCATAGCCCTTTGAAGATGAGATGAAGTTATCAAGATGTTTTATTGAAGGGTTATCAACAATATTGGGTTCATCATCAAAGACAAACGGCACATTGAATGTGTTTGAATAGGCGATTAAACCCACTACTGCTATGAGAAGAAGATGAAAAATCAGATTGTTTTGATAAAGAAATGCTGAAGATATTCTTGCTGTATTTGTTATGGTTTTATCTTCTCGCAAGGTTTTCTGTATTTTTATTTATATCTTGCTCAGAACAGTCCTGCTGGAATATTTACCCCAAGATGCTGGAATGCAAGTTTTGTGGCGAATCTGCCGCGCGGAGTCCTTTCGAGAAAACCTTCCTGCAGAAGATAGGGCTCGTACACGTCCTCAATGGTCTCTTTATCCTCTCTCATGGCTGCTGAGATAGTGTCCACACCCACGGGTCCCCCGTTGAATTTCTCTATTATTGTTAAAAGGAGCTTCCTGTCTATCTCATCAAGTCCTTTTTCGTCAACATCGAGGGCTGTCAGCGACTCTTTTGTTATATTCAGATCAATCTCGCCATTACCCTTTACCTGCGCAAAGTCCCTGATCCTTCTTAGCAGTCTGTTTGCTATTCTCGGTGTGCCGCGAGAACGCGTTGCAATCTCAATGGCAGCATTATCTTTGATCTCTATCCCGAGGATCTGGGCAGACCTCAGTACTATTTTTTTTAGCTCTAAGGGGTCGTAGAATTCCAGCCTGTTTATAACTCCAAACCTGTCTCTTAAAGGAGAGGTAAGCAGCCCTGTCCTTGTTGTTGCCCCGATTAATGTGAATTTTGGCAGGTTGAGTTTTAAAATCCTTGCATTTGGTCCCTGCCCGATGATTATGTCGAGCTGATAATCTTCCATTGCAGGATAAAGGACTTCTTCAACGATCCTCGGCAGGCGATGGATCTCATCTATGAAGAGTATGTCAAAGTCTGACAGATTGGTTAGTATCGCAGCAAGGTCCCCCGGCCTTTCAAGGACAGGTCCTGATGTTGACCTGATGTTGACCTTAAGTTCGTTTGCTATTATTGTTGCGAGTGTTGTTTTGCCTAATCCGGGCGGACCGCAAAACAGCACGTGATCTAATGGCTCATTCCTCTGTTTTGTTGCAGTAATAAATACCTTAAGGTTTTTTTTTAGTTTTTCCTGTCCTACAAAATCGATGAATGTTTTTGGCCTGAGATTAAGCTCATACGATGCGTCTTCCTGTTTTATGTCAGGGTTTAATGGACTGTCTGAGGGATTGTCTTTGTGGATCATATATTTTTAGTTTTCGGGCGCTGCGTTTCCTGTAAGATATTTTAACGATTCTTTTAAAAGATTTTCTATGTCTCGATATCCTTTTTTATATGCCATTTCAAGGGACTCTTTCGCAACAGGTTTTTTATATCCAAGATTGACGAGCGCCGAGAGGGTATCATCAAAGATCCTGTCCTTAGGCTTTTCTGAGGAAGGCAGTTTCTCCCTGAGTTCAAGTATCAGCCTGTGCGCTGTTTTTTTGCCGAGGCCGGGTATCCTGCACAGGAGGGCAACATCCTCTGCCTCTAATGCACGGATGAAGTCATCATAGGATATGCCGGAGAGGATATTCAATGCCATTTTCGGACCTATACCTGTTATGCCGAGGAGCGTGGTAAATATTTTTTTTTCATCCTCTGTATCAAACCCATACAATTGGAGCGCGTCTTCTCGGACATGCGTATGGATATGTAAAAACACATTGCTCCCTTCCTCTGGAAGGTTTGAAAGAATACTGACAGGGACATTCACATGATAGCCGACCCCATTAACCTCTATAATTACATTCTCAGGTCTTCTTGAGATGAGCCGTCCTCTTAATGAGCCAATCATGCCTCAGCAAGCTGCATCGAGATAACCTTTGATACGCCTGGTTCCTCCATTGTTATGCCGTAGATATAATCAGACGCCTCCATTGTTATTCTGTTATGCGTTATCACGATGAACTGTATGTCCTTTGAAAGTTCCCTTAACATCTTTATGAATCTTTCTGTGTTTGAGTCGTCCAGCGGGGCATCTGCCTCATCAAGTATGCACAGAGGAGTTGGTTTTATGAGAAAACTTGCAAACAACAATGACAATGCAGTTAGCGCCTGTTCACCGCCTGAAAGGGAAAGTATGTTCTGGTTCTTTTTGCCCGGAGGCTGTGCAATGATATCAATGCCTGTTTCAAGTATATTGTTTTCGTCTGTCATTAAAAGTTCTGCCCTTCCGCCTCCGAACAGCGCAATGAATACCTCTGAGAATTTCAATTTGAGATCCTCGAATGCTTCCCTTAGCTTTTTCTTTGTTGTGCTGTTTATCTTTGATATTGCCTCTTCAAGCTCGGCTATCGCTTTATTGAGATCCTCCTGCTGCTTTGAGAGGAATTCATATCGCGAGCTAAGTTCTTCGTATTCTTCAAGTGTCCCGAGGTTTACAGGGCCTAATTCTTGTATCTTTGTCCTGAGTTCGTTGAGACGCTCTTCATCCTCAGGGAGCAGAGGCTCTACGCTCAATGTCTCTATCTCTGTTCCGAAATTTACTCTTATGTTTTCCCTGAGGTTCTCGATTTTTAATCTGTGTTCAGCCCGCTCAACATCGAGTTCTGAAATCCTTGCTGAGAGAGTGTCTATCTCATGCCTTAAGGCCTTGATTGCCCGCTCATAAGAGAGGATCTGCTGATTTTCATGTTCGAGTTCTTCCTTTATTACTGAGATGTCTTCCCTGAGTCCATCTGCATGGAGTACCAGCCCTTCGATCTTTTTTTCGTTTTCAGTTGCTTCTGCCTGCTTCTGTGTTATGCGTTCATTTACTGATATCATCTCTTCACTAAGGAGAGAATTTTTATGCAGTAGCTCTTCTATAGCGCTGCTTACTGCATCTTTTTCTTTCTGTACAGACTCCAGTCTTTCCTTATTCGATGTTATTGAGAGTCTGAAGTCTGTTGTTGAAGTGCGGTAATCTTCGTAGGCTGCTTTCTTCTGGCTTATCTCTTCCGTTAGTTCTGTCATCTCTTTCTCTGTGGCATTCTTTCTCGATTCGCCAGAGCCTATTTGAGATTCTCTTTCTTGTGCCATATTTTTGATGGATTCTTTCTCTTTTGAAATCTCTTCAAGTTCTATTGATAAATATGCGAGTTTTTTGTCTATCCTCTCCTTTTCTTCCTGATAATTCTCAGCGGTTAGATTGGAGAGGGACATCTCTTTCTCAGTATTGATAATAGCTGCTTCGATATCCCTGATGCCTGATTCCTTGTCTGATAGTTCCTGCTGCAGCCTGTTCAGATCTTCCTGCATACGGTCTATAGAATCCTTATTTTTTCCTATAGAGCCCTCGATCTCTCTTATCTCCCTTTTTCGTCTCAGGACGCCCTTGCCCTCTCCACCGATGACTGCACCGGATGATTCAACTATATCTCCGTCAAGTGTAACAAACAACTGCCTGTTCCCTGAAGCCCGGATCAGCAAGGCTGTTTTTAGATCCTTTACTATCAGAATGCTCTTCAGAAGATTTTTTGCTATATCTGAAAATTCATTATCCACCTTTACGAAATCTATTGCCCTGCCGATTATGCCTTCCGGGATATCTGATATGTCTTCAGTTGTTTCAGGACTTAGCGGCATAAATGCAATTCTGCCGATGCCTTTCTGTTTTACAGCGCTGACAGCATGTTCAATATCCTCAACAGATTTCATGATAAATGCATTAACCTTTTCTGAAAGGGCATTTTCGATCGCCCTCTCATAATCAGGGTCGACATTTATAATGTCTGACAGCGTTGAAATAATATGAAGGTTAGCTGCCTCTGAGAGTATCTCGCGGGTTGGCGCATCAAGGACCAGTTCTTTTAATGACTCCAGGCGGGATATATTGGACGCAAGCGCCCCCTTCGTGTCAGACAGTTTATTTCTGAGATCCTCAATCTTTTCTCTTATGACTGAAAGTTCTGATGTGCATACCGCTTTTTTTTCGTTGAACAGAAGAATCTCATTATTTTTGTTCCTGAGAGAACGCTCTACGTCCTTGATCGAGGATTCTGTCTGGTTAAGCTGTATTCTCGAATCCTCAGATTCTTTGATTATCGCGGCCTCTTTCCTGTTCAGCCCCTCAAATGAGTCCTGCATCCTGTTTAATTCATTTTTCAGGCTGCTTAACTCTTCTGACATCCTGAATATCTCTCTCCTTCTTGACTCTATAAAGTCATTTTTTTCTTCGAGATCATTTTCCAGCGACTCAATAAGATCGTTATTCGATTTGAGTTTATTCTGGAGTTCTTCTATATCGGAAGAGAGTTTTGCCTCAATGCTGTTAAGTTCTTCCTGCTTTTCAGAAAGTCCTGTCCTTTTAATCTCGAACTCGTCTTTCTGTGAATGCAGCTTTAGGAGGTATTCTTTAAGATTGTCCTTTTCTGTTTTCGATACGGCAATTAATTTTTCGATATCAGCTATTGACTTTTCAGCCTCTCTGAATTCCTGCTGAAGCTTCTCAAGCGATTTCTCTTTCTCGAGATGCTCAATGCGTTCTTTTTCTCCAGAGGTTTCGATCTTTGCGAGTTCTGCCCTTTTTATCGTCTCTGTTTCCTTCAGGGCATTATATTCAGAAAGTATCCTTTCCAATGATTCTCTCAGTGTCTGGTGTTCCTGTTTTGCAATCTTCAGTTCGATCGCATGCATTTCTGACGAGAGTTTTTTATATCTCTCTGCCTTTTTGGCCTGACGGTCGAGAGAGTTTATCTGCCTTTTTATCTCTGCGACAATGTCGTTTATTCTCTGCAAATTCAGTCTTGATGAATCGAGCTTTGCCTGTGCCTCTGTGCGCCTCACTTTGTATTTCATGACGCCGGCGACTTCTTCGATGAGAAATCTCCTGTCCTGAGGTTTAGAGCTGAGTATTGCTGCTATACGGTTCTGTTCAAGTATCGAATAACTCTTAACCTCAAGCCCTGTGTCGAGAAACAGGTCTTTTATATCCTTTAACCTGCAGGGTGTCCTGTTTGCAAGATATTCGCTTTCGCCCGACCTGTACAGCCTTCTTGTCACGGCTGTCAGATCATGCGGGTTATCTCCGTTGCCCTGCGTGGGATCACCGAGTCCGGACATAATGAGGGTGACCTCTGCCAGTCCCTTAGGCTTTTTTGAGGCAGAGCCGTTGAATATCACTTCCTCCATCTTTTCGCCTCTCAGGCTTTTTGCGCTCTGTTCACCAAGCACCCACCGGAACGAATCGACCACATTGCTTTTCCCGCATCCATTGGGACCGACAATGCATGTTATGCCGGGATGGAGGCTGAACGCAGTTCTGTCAGAGAAAGACTTAAATCCTATAAGTTCTATTTTTTCTATGCGCATACGAAAACAGGTAATTTTTTAATTCATGTAGTATACCGTTAAGCCTGTCTTTATGACAAGTAGTTTAATATTACTTCTATTGCTACCAGAAGTTTAGTTGATTAGAATAAAATTATTACAGTTTTGGATGCCGTATTGAATTGACAAGAAATCCAGAATGTAATATTATAGAATCATGAAAACAACTATTGATATTCCAGATAATGAATTAAAGGAAGCTATCAGGTACACTGGAGCAAAGACCAAGAGGGATGCTGTGGTGTATGCAATTAAGGACTTTAACAGAAGGCGCAGGCTATCTGAGCTTGCCAAAATACTGGGCACTTTTAAAGAGTTTATGACGCAGGAAGACCTCAGGGTAATGAGAGAAGATAAGAAGTGAGAAAAAGCCAAGTAGTCCTGATTGACACATCAAGCTGGATAGAAGCTTTGCGGCAAACAGGAAGGGGTGATATAAGACAAAAGGTATCACATTTGATGGCTGAGGGCATTGCAGCATGGTGCGATATGGTGGCTGTAGAGCTGTGGAACGGTGCAAGAGGTGATTATGAGAAACAGAAGCTGTCTGAACTTGAAAAAGAGATTATCTGTTTAAATACTACCCCAGAGGTTTGGCAGACGGCTAAGGTGTTAGCACAGAGATGCAGAAAACAAGGACAGACTGTCCCATCGTCTGATTTGGTTATTACAGCATGCGCATTACATCATGGTGTTGATATTGAACATTGCGATTCCCACATAGAATTTATTTTAAAAGTTCATGCCCTGAAGGGAAAATGATCTTCCCCCGTTTTTACGGACACTAAGTTAAGTTAGGCTGCCATAGCCTCCAGCTCAAATGATACCGGTGAACGGTATCCCAGGGCTGAATGCCTCCTCTGCCGATTATAGAACATTTCAATATATTCGAAAACAC
>JACQXE010000025.1 GCA_016208915.1 Nitrospirota bacterium
ATCGAAAATAGAGGCCTTTATGAAAACCGATTTCATCAAAGAGTTGCTTCAAAATCAAAAAGGGGAGAGTATAAGTTAAAATATAAAAACCGGACATTTCTAAATCAGTAAGAATAGGACATTTCTAAATCGCCATAACATTTAAGGTCTTGCCATGACGAATTATACAAGGCTATACTATAGCTATATTCATTAATTCATACCCGACCCCAACACACTTTCCCAACACACTTTCACGGGTCATAGACTTGTCGGGTTTGTCATTCCGAACAAGCCAGAATGACGGATAGGGACAGTTTAAAACATGGCTAAATGGTATGAATGTTTTAGGACATTATCATTTTGGTGTTACATAGACTTAATCAGTCCTATTTGCTCTGAACCAGCCTGAGAGCAAGGCATTTTTATGCTCTACTTGATTTACATGGTTCTAACCATACATGTATAATTCCTTCATGAATCTTTATCTCATTGACGGCAATTCGTATGTGTATCGCGCATTCTATGCGATTAAGGGATTAACAAACTCAAAGGGATTCCCCACAAATGCAATTTACGGGTTCACGAATACCCTTCTGAAGATCATACGCGAGAAGAAACCAGATGCCGTTGTAGTCTCATTTGACACGCCTGCCCCGACTGAAAGACATAGAATCTTTGAGGACTATAAGGCGCACCGCCCGGAGACGCCTAATGATCTTTTGAAACAACTCCCGCATGTAAGGGAGGTAATCAAGGCATTCAATATCAAGATCTTCGAAGTGCCTGGTTATGAGGCAGATGACCTCATAGGAACGATCGCAAAAAGGGCAGCAAAAGAAGGCGTGGACGTCTTCATAGTCACTGCTGACAAGGATATGCTCCAACTGGTTGATGAAAACATAAAGATCTACGACCCTGTAAAGGACCGCATTCTGGATGAAAAATATGTGGAAGAAAAGTTCGGTGTGGGGCCTGAGAGGGTTACAGAGGTTATGGCTCTTACAGGGGATGCGGTTGATAATATTCCGGGGATTAAAGGCATCGGCGAGAAGACGGCGAGGGAATTGCTGACAACTTTTAAGAGTCTCGATGAGGTGCTTTCGCATCCTGAGAAAATAGGGAAAGAGAAATTGAGAACCCTTATTACTGAGAATGCAGACATTGCAAGGCTCAGCCAGAAACTCGCAGAGATAGATATCTCTGTGCCTATTGATGTTGATATAAAAGAATTTGGGCTAAGAGAGCCTGACTGGCTTCAGCTTCTGGGATTGTTTAAGGAATTTGAATTCAGCCGTCTCATGAAGATGATACCATCGGGAATTCCCACTGAAAGAAAATATGAGGCAATATTTTCCATAGAGCAACTTAAAAAGATAGTGTCTTCAATAAAAAATGAATTTGCCTTTGATATAGAGGCAACAGGAAAGGAGCCACTCATAGACAGCATCGTAGGACTTTCCATAAGCCCTGAGACAGGCACGGGATATTATGTTCCATTATGCCATCTGTATTTAGGAGTGCCCAAGCAGATAGATAAGGAAGAGGCGCTGAAGTTATTAACCCCTGTTTTGGAGAGCGCTGATATATCCAAGACAGGCCATAACCTGAAATATGACACTATGATGTTCAGACAGGAAGGAATACATACAAAAGGCATTCTCTATGACACAATGATAGCTGCGTATCTCTTAAATCCGAATAAACCGAATCATAGCCTTGAAGAGGTTGCATTTGAATATCTCTCATACAGGAAGAAGACCTTTGCAGAGGTTCTGAACAAAAAAAAGTCCTTTGCTGATGTGGCAGTTGAAGAGGCAACCTGTTATTCAGGAGAGGATGCAGCGCTTGCCTTGGAACTGAAAGAGGTTTTATTCCCCAAGTTAAAAGAATTTAATCTCGAGAGACTCTATTTTGATATCGAGATGCCTCTCATCTCTGTCCTTTCAGATATGGAAGAGGCAGGGGTAAAGATAGATGTGGACAGGCTCAATGATCTCTCAAAAGAACTAGCCCGGGACCTTGATTCTATCCAGAGGAGGATATATTTCCTTTCAGGAGAGGAGTTCAATATAAACTCCCCAAGGCAGCTTGCAAAGGTTTTATTCCACAGTCTTGGAATGAAACCCGGTAAAAAGACAAAGACAGGGTTTTCAACAGAGGTTAGCGTACTTGAAGAACTTGCCCTATCACATGAACTTCCCCACGAAATCCTCAACTGGAGGAGCCTGAACAAGCTCAAGACCACATATGCAGATGTTTTGCCGGCATTAATCAATCCAAAGACAGGCCGTGTGCATACCTCCTTTAATCAGGCTGCAACAGCAACCGGGAGGCTGAGCAGCAGCGATCCAAATCTTCAAAATATACCTATCAAGGGTGACTGGGGCAGGAGGATACGGGAGGCCTTTATAGCAGAGAAAGGTAATGTCCTGATTTCTGCTGATTACTCCCAGATAGAACTCAGGATACTTGCGCATCTCAGCAATGATGAGGTATTGATCGAGGCATTCAGAAAAGGCATTGATGTCCATACAAAGACAGCCTCAGAAATCTTCGGCGTCCCGACTGATAAAGTCACACCTGAAATGAGGAGGACAGCAAAGACAGTCAATTTTGGGGTTATCTACGGGATATCGCCTTTTGGCCTTTCAGAGACGCTCTCAATATCAAAGGATGAGGCAAAGAGCTATATCGAGAAATATTTTGAAAGGCATAGCGGAGTAAAAAAATATATGGAAAGCGTCTTTGAGGAGGTAAGACAGAGTGGCTATGCGACAACGCTTTACGGCAGGCAAAGGCCAATACCAGAACTGAAGAATCAGAACACAAATATCAGGTCGCAAGGCGAGAGACTGGCAATAAACACCCCGATTCAGGGCACTGCTGCTGATATCATCAAGGCTGCCATGATACAGATATGGAAGAGGTTGAAAGAAGAGCACTTAAATACAAAGATGACACTTCAGGTGCATGATGAGCTTTTATTCGAAGCCCCTGAATCAGAACTGGGAATGGCGAAAGAAATTATCCGGGAAGGGATGGAGGGAATAATAAAACTTGAGGTTCCATTGAAAATTGACATAGGTTATGGTATAAATTGGGCAGAGGCACACTAACGAATTAAAAAAAATAGATATTTTTTTAAATTCTGCTACAATATCCTTGAAAAGGGGGGCACGATGAAGAAAAAACCTCAGGCTAAAAAGGTTACGAAGAAAAAGACTGGCAAGAAGATAACAAAAAAATCCGTCAAAAAACCGGTTATAAAAACAAAGAAGAAAACTGCAACAATAGAAAAAACAACAAAAGAAACTAAAAAGCTAATTGAGAAAGCCGGCCCCAAAAAACCTGAGAAGAAAAAAGAGAAGCCTGCAAAAACCGCAACAAAAGAAACTAAAAAACCAGTTGAGAAAGCCAGCAAAAAACCCCCTGAGGGAAAAAAAGAAAAACATCCAAAAGCTGCCAAGAAAGAAGAAAAAGCGAAAAAACCTGCAAAAAAGCTAAAACCAAAAACCGCTAAAAAAACTCTCCCAAAAAAGACAACAATACTAAAAACAATCAGCAAAAAAGAGCTTAAAACAATTGCCATCCCTAAAAAAAAGGCGACAAAAATACCTGAAAGAACAATAGGACTCGACCTCAACATCTCAGCTGTCAAACCATTACCAGAAAAGAAATATCCCGTGGTTACAGTAAAGGGAAAGCTCCTGCCTGAATACAGGGAGGACAGGATTACATTGATGGTAGTTGATCCATGGAAGATCTTCGCATACTGGGAAGTGAAACCAGATACCCTCGCAAAGATAAAAGGCGCTCTTGTCTTAAGGATATATGATGTGACAGGTGTAATCTTTGACGGCAAGAATGCAAATATCAGCTTCGACATAGCAGTTCATGAAAGAGTAGGAGACAGTTATATAGGCGTAAGACCAGGAAGAGGGTTTTTTGTTGATATAGGCATCATACCGTATATCGGAAATTTCATAACAATTGCAAGATCAAACAGGGTAATCACCCCTGCATTAAAAGAAGACAGTAGCGCGTTCAATGAGATATATGCAACAAGCCCTACAGGCGGCTTCTAAGCAGGATAGGTTTCAACTAAAGATGTGTCTGCACAATTAAGGTATGCTTCGTTCAAAAAGATATTCTTCTATTATCTTCACTGCCTTTTCTACTGCCCCTGATTTTTCATCACACATCTCTTTTGCTTTTTTCCCCATCATCTCCATTTTTTCAGGATATAGCAGCAAATCCCTCAATTTTTCGAAAAGGCTTGCTGCATCAACTTTCATTGCAGCGCCTTTCTCATAGAACTCTTTTGCAAAAGGAAAGTTCTCCATATGCGTACCGCATAGTATGGGTTTAGCCCAGTATGCAGGCTCCAGCAGGTTCTGGCCTCCGTGGGGTATGAAGCTGCCGCCTATGATCGCAATGTCTGCTGAAGCATAAACAGATGCAAGCTCTCCGACTGCATCGAGAAGAACTACGCAACCCTTTAGAGTTTCCAGTTTCGTCGCCCCAGGCGACTCGCCGAGGCGAGAGTTTCGAGTTACAAGTTCTGAGCGTTTTTTATAAGCAAGACCTCTTGCCCTTACTAAATCCTCCACCTCCTTGAATCTATCAGGATGGCGCGGCGCTATTATAAGATTTAGATCAGGAAAATCATTTTTGAGTTTGCTATATACAGATACAACCAGATCTTCCTCGCCCCTATGGGTGCTGCCTGCGATTATAACAGGCGGGGCTAATAATTCAGTCCACTCCGGTATATTTGCAGAAGGCCTCGTATCAAACTTGAAGTTGCCCAGAACCCTTACCCTGTCTTCTGATGCGCCGAGTTCCTTAATCCTTTGCGCATACACAGAATCCTGCATGCAGAAGATATCAATGCATGAAATCATGTCCTTTAGAAAGAATCTTATCTTTTTATATCCTCTGAATGAATCATCTGAGATTCTGCCGTTCATAATTAGTGCAGGGATGTTCTGCCTTTTTAATGCCCTGAACAGGTTTGGCCATAATTCTGTTTCCATGGCGATGAAAAGGGCAGGACAGATATCTTTCAGCGCCCTTTTTAATATAAAAGCCAGATCAAACGGAAGATATAGTACTTGTGTGCCTTCAGGGGATTTTTCGATTGCAACTTTTTGTCCTGTGTCTGTAATTGTGGATACAATAAAATTAACGCCCGGGAGCCTCTCTTTGAGTCTTCTAATCAAAGACATTGATGCGATGACCTCACCAACAGAGACTGCATGAATCCAGATAATCCCCCCATGCCCCCCTTTACTAAAGGGGGGGAGGGGGGATTTGGGAATTTGTAGCTTGTAGTTAAAAAATCCGAATTTTTCCATGAGCCATTTTCCCCTGAATTCCTTTGGCCTTTTTCTGTACTGAAATGGCAGCAAAAAGATTAGTGCTATAGCATACAGAATGCTATAAATTAGTCTTGGGATCATCGAACTGAAGGTCATACAGTTTTCTGTAAAGTCCATTTTTTTCTATAAGTTCATTATGCGTTCCGGACTCAACAATTCTGCCGCTGTCGAATACTATTATCCTGTCTGCCCTTCTGACGGTTGAGAGCCTGTGGGCAATTATAAATGTCGTTCGGCCTCTCATGAGCATATCAAGCGCCCTTTGAACCGCTATCTCAGAGGCTGTATCAAGAGATGATGTTGCCTCATCAAGGATAAGTATCGGAGGATTTTTCAATACTGCCCTTGCTATTGAGAGCCTCTGCCTCTGACCGCCTGATAGACGCAACCCCCTCTCACCAATCACTGTGTCATAGGCCTTCGGCATATCGAGTATGAAACCATGCGCAAACGCTGCATTTGCAGCGCTTATTATTTCTTCTTTCGTTGCGCCTTTTTTGCCGTATGCTATATTGGCTTCGACTGTATCATTAAAGAGTATTATGTCCTGGCTCACAATCCCAATCATAGTCCTCAGAGATTTCAATGTCATACCTGAGATGTCTGCGCCATCTATGCAGATTTCGCCCTCTGTAGGCGTATAAAACCTCGACAACAGGTCAACGAATGTTGTTTTCCCTGCTCCGCTTTTGCCTACGAGTGCGATAATCTCTCCCTTTTTTACCTTAATTGAGATATTCTCAAGCGCCTCCTCTCTTGTATCCTGATATCTGAAGGAAACATTCTCAAGGGATATATTCTCACGTATGCTCATAACCTCTTTCTGTCCTTCTGATTCTTTTGCTTCTGCAAGCAGTTTATCTATCCTTTCAAGCGGCGCCTTTGCCTGCTGAAGTGAATTATTCACTCCGACGAGCCTCTTTGCAGGCGTGTATACCATGAATATTGCTGTAAGGAATGAAAAGAACTCTCCGGCAGTTATTGCTTTTTTTACAACAAGGCCACCCCCGTATAAAACCACAAACGCGATTCCAAGCCCGCCGACAAACTCCATCATAAGAGAGGTTGCCTCAACAATTCTTGTGGAGCGCATGAGTTCCCTGTAATAGCCCTGATTCTTGTCCTTGAAACGCAGAACCTCATCTTCTTCCCTGCAGAATGACTTTATAATCTTTATGCCTGTAATAGTTTCAGTCAGTATCTCGGTTATCCTCGATATTTTTTCAAGCGCCCTCATACTTACTTTCTTGAGTCTCCTGCCGAGCCTTGCAACACCGTAAAGGGCCATGGGCAGAATGACAATTGATATCAGCGTCAGGTCCCATCTCATATACATGGCAATGCTGATGAGGACTACTATTGTGCAGGTTTCTACAAAAAGGTCTTTAATTGTGTAAGCGAGCAGTCCCTGAACAGCGCCTGCATCATTTATTATCCTTGAGGTCATAGCGCCTGTGGAGTCTTTACCAAAGAAACTCATAGGCAGGGAGGTTGCATGCTGATAAAGGTCGTCTCTTATATCCCGGACCATTTTTGCGCCTGCAGACCTCATGAGATATGACTGAAAAAAGGAAAAAACGCCTCTGAGAAGATAAGCGCCAAATATTGAAGCTGAGATCAGGAACAAGACACTGCTTTCCTTTTGAACAAACACATTGTCCACTGCCGGTTTTACAAGCCATGCGAGCCCGCCATTAAGGCCTGAGACTACAAGGCTGCAGATGCCTGCGAGGGCTATTCTTGCCCAATAAGGTCTTGAGAGATTCAGTATCTTTTTAAGTGTATTCATCCTGCCATCTCACATACCATTTCTGCCACCCTTAAAGAGGGATTTTTGCCTGAGAACATATCCTTGACAACTCTGAACTGCTTTGTCATATGCTCTTTGTATTCTCGATCCTTCCTAATCTTTTTTAGTTCATATAATATATTTCCTGCATTAGCATGGGACTGAAGAAGCTCCTTTACCACCTCTCTGCCTGAAAGGAGATTTATGAGTGAGATATATTTTACATTAACAATTATCCTGCCGATGAAATATGTAAGAGGAGACACTTTATATACAACGACCATAGGAATGCCAAGGAATGCAGCTTGAAGCGTTGCCGTTCCTGAGGCAATCACAGCTATATCAGCGACAGAGAGGATATTTATGGCATTCTCTTTTTTTATGATCACGCCCTCATCCTTTAGCTGCCTGATATGTATCTGGTATCTGTCAATATCAGTGTTTGGGGCAACAGGAATTATAAACTGAAAGCCATAATCCCGAAATTCTGCCTTAAAGCCTCTAACCACATCCAGCATTACAGGTAGAAGACTTTTAAGTTCATGGTGTCTGCTGCCTGGAAGCAGGGAAAGAACAGGCTTTTCAGGATTCAGACCGAGAGACAATTTTAAATCCTTCCTGTCCTGTTTTAATGATTCTATCTCATCAAGAACAGGATGCCCTACGAATTCACATTGTATGCCTGCGTCTTTGTATATCTTTTCTTCAAACGGAAGTATTACAGCGATCCTGTCTGACACCTCTGCGATTGTCTTTACCCTGCCCTTTCTCCATGCCCAGACCTGTGGGCTGACATAGTAAAGGATTTTTATGCCTTTTTTCTTTGCAGCCCGCGCCAGTCTGATATTAAAGTCAGGATAGTCTATCAGAACAATAACTCTGGGGGAGAACTCTTTTATCGCATTGACAGCTAGCATGAAAGTCTTCTTAACAGCCTTGTAAGCAGATATCGCCTCTGAAAGCCCGAATGCGCCTGATATTCCTGAGATGATTTCTACGCCTGCCTCTCTCATCCTTTCTCCGCCAATACCGATTATATGTATATCAGGACATTTTATCTTTAAAGCCTTGGCAAGCAGCGCGCCATACAATTCTCCTGAGCTTTCACCAGTAACTATCATGACAATTTTCATAATAAGAAAAGTTTATCAGAACAGAGAGGGTATGGTGTTTGAGCGGATTTTTTTACTGATATTCCGACAATAAAAATAAGAATAATCGAGAGGCAAAAACCTCGCAGTTCCCGACATTTGTCGGGAACGAGAATGAGCGAAAATACTATGCCCTCTCTGTTAACAACCATTAATTACCCTCGCTATCTCTTCTATCGTTTTCTCCTCAAGATACGGATGAATCGGCAAAGACAGCACCTCTTTCGCTGCCCTTTCTGCAACAGGGAAATCACCCTCTTTATATCCAAGGTAGCTTAAAGCGTCCTGCAGGTGAAGTGGAATCGGATAATATACAACAGATGAGAAACCTTTATCCTTTAACCTGCTCTGTATAGCGTTTCTTTCAGGCGACGTTATCGTATACTGGTGATATACATGATAGAAACCATCTTTCTCTGAAGGGCATTTTGCCTTGCCAGACAGGAGTTTTGTGTAAAGTGCTGCCTTCTGCCTTCTCTTACTGTTGGATTCATCTATACGTTTAAACTTTATCAGCAGTATCCCTGCTTGAATTTCATCAAGCCTGCTGTTGAATCCTATGGTCTCATGCCTGTATGCGCCTCCGGAACCATGATTCCTAAGCTTTTTAATTATTTCAGCTACATTAATGTCATTGATGGTTATCATGCCTCCATCACCATAAGCGCCTAAGTTCTTGCTCGGATAGAAGCTGTAACAACCTGCATCCCCGAAACTTCCTGTTTTTTTGCCATGAACAGCAGCGCCAAAAGCCTGCGCGCAGTCCTCAATTATCCTTAAGTTGTATTTTTTTGCTATTCTTTGAATCTCTTTCATATCAGCAGGATGGCCGAAAAGATGCACAGGGATAATTGCCTTTGTTTTTGGTGTAATCTTCTCCTCTATCCTTGTTGGATCTATATTAAATGTATCTGGCTCTATGTCAACAAAAACAGGCGTTGCTCCTGTATAAATAACTGCCTCTGCAGTAGCAAAAAAAGTGAAAGGCGTTGTTATAACCTCGTCTCCTTCCCCTATGTCAAGGGCGTCAATGCTTAGATGAAGCGCATCAGTCCCTGAGGCAACACCGATTGCTGAAGGTACGCCTATATACTCTGCGATCTTTTTTTCAAGCTCAGCAACTTTTGGCCCGAGTATGTAATGTGAACTGCCCAATATCTCAGTGAGCATGTCCAAAAGCTCTGTTTTAATCTCCCCAAACTCTTTTTTAAGATCAAGCATTGGAACCATTTAATTTATCTCTCCATTTCTTATTATGAAAACCCCTCTTTGTCATGCTGAACTTGTTTCAGCATCCCTAAGACCCTGAAATAAATTCAGGGTGACATATAAAAGATAATTTCATTTTGTATTTTTTATTTTATCTGTTATTTCAAGCGCTATCTTCAGTGCATTCCTGCCTTCCATGCCTGAAACCACAGGTCTCTTCCTTTCCTTGACGCATCTGATAAAGTCAGCCAGTTCCTGCTTTAACGGTTCTTTTTTTTCGGGATTTATTGTCTCTGACAGTACCTCTCCGTCTTTTTTGAAATAACGCCTTATCTCATGACTCTGATAATCAGCAAAGACATAGGAATCTTTCTGAAATATCTTGAGCATCCTCTTTTTTTCTGTTGAGATACGGCTCGCAGTTGCCATTGCTGCACAGCCGTTTTCAAACTCAAGCCATGCCCATGCAAGATCTATTTTGTCCGTAAGCACGCTCATGCCCTTTGCCTTTATCTCCTTAACAGGGGAATGCGCAAACCCAAGCATTATATCTATATCATGTATCATGAGGTCAAGTGTTATGTCCACATCAGTGCCCCTGCCGAGGAACGGCGAAAGCCTCTCTGACTCGAGAAAAAGAGGCTCTTTAATCATCCCTGACATTGCTGTTACCGCAGGATTATACCTCTCTATATGCCCAACCTGAAGTATGCATCCTGCCTTTTCTGCCTCAACTATCAGTTCGTCTGCTTCGGCTACACTTACTGTCATTGGTTTTTCCAAGAGTATATCTTTGCCTGCTTTCAAAAAATCCAGCGCTATTTTATGATGAGTTATTGTAGGGGTGACAATGCTCACAGCATCGAGACTATTTATTACATCTTTATAATCAGAATATGCCTTGCAGTGATATTTCTGCGCGAGTTCTCCTGCCTTTTTTTCATCGGTATCAACAAGCGCAACAAGCTCAACATTGGGAATCTCTGAATATACCCTTGCATGATGCTGGCCGAGATACCCTGTTCCTATAACCCCTACTTTAATTGACAACAGACTCCTTCCTAAAAATTAATCTCTAAACATGCAGCATATAGCATTTTCGCTTTCTCCTCGGCGACCCGCCTGAGGCGGACATTCCCGGTCGCTAATTCCCTATTTGTCATTCCGTGCTTGACACGGAATCCAGTTCATTAATTACTGGATTCCCGCCCCCCGTTTTCACGGGGGCAAGTTTATCCCCGCGGAAGCGGGGACGAGAATGACATTAAGTAGTAAATTAAAGAATATCAGCAAAATAATGCCGCTCAAATACTATATGCTATATGGTTTATCATAAAATGAGTTAGGTGTTATTGTGCACTAAAATGATATATTTGGGCAAGGGATGGGCTTATTCTTAAAGTAAAAGAGAACGCACGTTATTTCAGCGTTATTTTTCTTTTGTAATAACGAGGGCAATATTCTTTCCGGTTTTTACATCATACTCTACTGTTACTTTGTCTTTGACCTTAACGTCCCTCAACCTCTTATAACCGCTAAATTTCGCCTGTGAGGCGTCGAAGAGCAGGCCGATGTCCATGTTCTCCTTCAAAACCTCAAGGGTCTTGGCCTTCAGCTTCACTCTGCCGACAACACCGTGATAAAGAGAGGTTTTCCTTTCTTCCTTGGGTTTTTCCTGAGTTATCTGCTGAGTTTTTTCCGGTTTATCCGCAGCAAGGCAGACTCCCATAAAACAGATGCTTACAATTACTGTAATGATTAAGCTCCGGTATTTCTTCATGCCTTCTCCTTTCCTAATCTCTTTTTGATACTATTCTCTAATTTTCGAGAAGAACTTTCAACTCTTTTTTGTTTCAAGTAATAAAAAGGCTGCGCCTTGATCAGACGCAGCCTTAAATATGATCTTATGCTAAAAACTGTTATTTCTCAACAATATGCGGATTAGTTGAGCTTACATGACAATTGCCGCAGACGTCTCCCATATTGTTCGCTGTTGGCTGAACTGTATGACATTTTTCGCAGTTGTTGTTCACGCCGTCGCCCCAGTCCATGGGCTTTGTTTCCATGTGAGTGGAGTTGTGGCAGACGATGCAGAGGTTCTTCGCACCTCTGGCAGAAGTCCTGCCGTGCCCTACCGAATCCTTGAACTCTTTATTGGTGTTCTGGGAATAAGGAACAGGCTGCTTCGCCGCGCTCGTATGGCAATTCTCGCATCTCGGCAGTCCAAGCTGTGCCTTAATCTTCATATTGCCATTTACCGCATCAGAAAGTTTCCCGTGGCAGGTTACGCAGCCAATGGAATCATTGGCGAATTTGTTCTTATGGACGCCTCCATAGCAAGGTGACGGATGACACTTATAGCAAGCGTTCGATGTGTCATCATTAATTCTGCTTGCATGTGACCTCTTCATCTTGTCGGCAAGGTCATGACACTCCCTGCATCTGCTTGTGCCGGCAGTGGTTGCCTTATATGTTATGGCATGTGCAGGAGGTGCTGCATGACAGCCGTCACAGTCTGAATTCCATCTCCTTACAACGCCGGTAAAGGTCTTTCCGTCAGCAGTATACTGTATCTCATAGTCTTTGTCGCCTGATACAAGCGCCCCCATGCTCGTCGGAGTTGCAGTATAAATCTTATTTGTTGAGTCAGCAAGGGTCATGCTTCCAGTTTGGCCTGTTGCTGTAACCTTCCAGGTGACGCCGTTGGCAGGAGTAATCAGAATACCGTTTTTATCATAGACCTGTGCCTTTATCGGTGTTCCATTGCTCCATACATAAATACCATCGCTGAGCCACTTTACAGGATCAGCGCAGTACATACCTTTTGCAGGACGACCGACAATCATGTTTGTAGTAGCCGCGGTGTTCCCTTTTCCTGCATAAGCAATTGCAAAGGTTGCAACTACTGAAACTAACACTAACAACCCTATTAATATCCTGTACTTCTTCACTTTTTTCCTCCTAATTTTTTGATTAATAACCTAAATGTCAGCAAGGCTGACATTTACCAAATCATTCATAAAGACTAATATCCCACCTCCCTTTCTGCTAATAGAAATTAACCTCTCTCCCCCCAATTATATTTCTGTGCCATTGGAACAATGCAATTTTTAAGCCATAATATAGTTTCGAAACTCCTAAACTTTTGATTTTAAAAGACTATTATTTATCAAGGAGTTAAACTTATAAATTGTGATTTTATGTTATTTGATTATTTTATTTAAGAAGATAGGGTCAGCAAATTGTGGTGATTTCACGCAGACTTATGGGTGATTTCACCCTTAATCGACATTAGTATATCTGTGTTTTTTAAAGAGAGGTTGATATATTTTTGATCTCGTCTAATTTCTTGATAGCCTTGCCGGAATCAATAACATCAGATGCTATTTCTACTCCATCTCTGAAATCTTTTGCCTTTCCAGCAACGACAAGTGCTGCAGCAGAATTCATAAGCACCACGTCGCGCTTTGGCCCTTTGTCACCATTAAGAATCGAAAGCGTTATGCGGGCATTGCTGTTTTTATCAGCGCCTATAAGGTCATCCATCTTTCCTCTCTTGATTCCAAAGTCTTCAGGCGCAATATAAAAATTCTCGACCTTGCGGTCAGCATATCTCGACACTCGAGTCCCATTAGTCAGCGTTATCTCATCAAGTCCATCTTCGCCGTGGACAACCATTGCATCAACAGCGCCTAAGTTTCCGAGGACTTTTGCAAGCGGTTCTGTTAATTTATCTGTAAACACGCCGAGTATCTGCCTTTTTGCTCCAGCCGGATTTGTAATGGGCCCGAGTATATTGAATATCGTTCTTATTCCCATCTCCCTTCTCGGGCCTATGGCATATTTCATGGCAGGATGAAATAATGGCGCAAACAAAAAGCCAAAGCCTGTCTCGAAGATGCACTTTTCGACCTTTTCCGGAGGCAAGTCTATCTTTACCCCTAATGCCTCGAGCACATCAGCGCTTCCTGACTGACTTGAAACAGAGCGGTTACCGTGCTTTGCAACAGGAACTCCGCATGCAGCTACAACAAGGGCAGTTGTCGTTGATATATTAAATGTATGCGACATGTCGCCGCCTGTCCCGCATGTGTCTAACACCCCTTCAGGGGCTTTAATTACAGCAGCCTTCTCCCTCATTATTCTTGCTGCGCCTGTTATCTCGTCAACAGTCTCTCCTTTTATCCTTAATGCTGTAAGAAATGCACCTATCTGGGCATCAGTTGTCTTGCCTTCCATAATCTCCTGCATGCATTCTGCCATTTCTGCCTCTGACAGGTTTATACTGCTGACAAGAATGTTTATTGCCTCTTTTATCATATAGAATCTCCTTTATAAAATAATTTTAAAAAGACAGGGTATAGTATTTGAGCGGCATTATTTTGCCGATTGTTTTTTGTCATTCCGTGCTTGACGCGGAATCCAGTTCTTTTGTTTTCTGGATTCCTGCTTTCGCAGGAATGACACCTCGGAGGTCGCCTCGGCGACCGACCTGCCTGCCGGCAGGCAGAGAATGAGCGAAAATACTATACCCTGTTTTTTTACCATAAAATTAAAGCTAAGTTTATCACATCACTTGACATAATTCTACTTTTAATGTTATTAATTATAAGTTTTTTGCCGGCTATCTTCCTCAGGAGGATTTTTAAAATGGCTCTTGCAACATTTAAAGGCGGCGTACATCCGCCTGATAAAAAGGAACTTGCTAAAAACGAGCCAATAAAAGAAGCAAAGTCTCCCCAGAGAGTCTTAATCCCCTTAAGTCAGCACTTAGGAGCGCCGTGCAAATCTATAGTATCCATCGGGCAAGAAGTAAAAAAAGGAGAGATGATAGGTGAAGCCGGAGGTTTTGTTTCTGCTCCGGTTCATTCATCTGTATCAGGCAAAGTAATTGCTATCGGGGATTTTCCGAATGCTATGGGCAAGATGGTCACATCAATTGTAATAGAGAATGACGGAAAAGAAGAATGGACTAATATAAAAGACAATCCGGATTATATAAAACTCTCTCCTGAAGAGCTGAAAGAAAAGATTAAGGCAGCAGGCATCGTCGGAATGGGAGGAGCTGCGTTCCCTACACTTGTAAAACTTTCTCCCCCGAAGGAAAAACCAATAGATACAGTAATAATCAATGGAGCGGAATGCGAGCCGTATCTTACTGCAGACTACAGATTAATGATAGAAAAGCCAAAAGAGATAATAGAAGGCCTGAAGATTCTGATGAAGGTGCTGAATGTAAATAAGGGCTTTGTGGGCATAGAAGATAACAAGCCTGATGCTGTTCAGAAGATGAAAGAGGCAGCAAAGAACGAGCCAAACATAGAAGTCCTTGCGCTTGAGGTCAAATATCCCCAGGGCGCTGAGAAGATGCTGATACGGGCTGTTACAGGCAGGGAAGTTCCTCCGAGAGGGCTTCCAATGGATGTCAGCGTTGTTGTGCAGAATGTTGGAACTGCCTTGGCTGTATACGAAGCTGCGCGATATGGAAAGCCTTTGATAGAAAGGGTCGTTACTGTAACAGGTGAAGGGATAAACAGGCCTGCCAATCTGATGGTGAAGGTAGGAACACTGGTCTCAGACCTGATAGAGCAATGCGGTGGACTTAAAAACACTGCTGGCAAGGTAATATCAGGCGGGCCAATGATGGGTTTTGCCCTCTCTTCGCTTGACACCCCTGTAACAAAAGGCACCTCAGGCATCCTTGCCCTTCCTGAAGAAGGCATTGCCCATGCAGAGGATTTCGGCCCGTGCATAAGATGCGGAAGGTGTATTGATATCTGTGCAATGGGTCTCATGCCCTCTATGCTGAGCATTCTTTCAGAAAGAGGCTTCTATGAAGATGCAAAAGAATACAATCTCTTTGACTGTTTTGAGTGCGGTTCCTGTGCATTTGTCTGCCCTTCAAAGAGACCGATAGTTCAGCTTATAAGGCTGGCAAAATCTTTGGTGAAACCATAAGAAAAGTGTCCGTGACAGTTAACAGTGTCAGTTACTGACACAGACACTAATTACTGACACTGATTTTGGAGGTTAAATGGCTGATACAAAAAAAGAACATGAACTGATAGTCACAGTAAGCCCGCATATTAAGGACGAAGAGACCACCAGCAGGATCATGTGGAGCGTGAACCTTTCTCTGCTCCCTGCAGTTCTGATGGGTGCGTATTTCTTCGGGCCTAAAGCCGTGTTTACGATGGCTCTTTCAATAATCTCTGCTGTGCTGTCTGAATACATATATCAGAAGGCATTAAACAAAAAAGTCGCCATTAATGACGGAAGCGCATTTCTAACAGGATTGCTGCTCGGCATGAATCTGCCTGCATCAGTTCCTTTTTATATACCTATCATAGGCTCTGCTGTTGCAATAGTCATTACAAAACAGCTCTTCGGAGGACTTGGGTTTAATGTGTTCAACCCTGCCCTTATCGGAAGGGCATTCCTGCTTATATCGTTCCCTAAACTGATGACCATATGGACACAACCTGATGCTGCATTTGTATATCTTGATGCTAAGACAACAGCCACCCCTCTGGGAATACTTAAGGAAGAAGGCATTTCAAAACTGATAGAGATATTTGGAGACAAGATGAACCTTTATGTCGAGCTTCTGAAAGGTCACAGGGCAGGCTCAATAGGAGAGACCTCAGCAATTGCACTGCTCATTGGCGCAGCATTTCTTCTTTATAAGAGATATATAACATGGCATATACCTGTGTCATTTCTCGGAACCGCTACTTTGATTGCATATATATTTGGAGGCAAGAGCGCTGAGACAGGCAAGATGATTCTGTTCGCAGGCGATCCGGTACTGCACCTTATCAGCGGTGGACTTATACTCGGTGCATTTTTCATGGCAACAGATTACGTCACATGCCCTTCTGTTAAAAAAGGGCAGATTCTTTTCGGTATCGGCTGCGGCTTCCTCACAATGCTTATAAGAATTAAAGGCGGCTTTCCTGAAGGTGTAATGTTCGCAATACTGATAATGAACTGTTTTGCTCCTCTGATTGATAGAGGATTTAAGTCGAGGGTCTTTGGAGCGGTTAAGATAAAGGAGAGCAAGAAATGACAGGCAAGGACATTATAAAGATAACCCTGAATCTTGTTATTGTATATGTTGTCGGCGGGCTTATCCTTGCTTTTGTATATGCCAAGACATCGCCCATCATGTTTAAAAACGCTGTTATCGCAAAAGAAAAGGCTCTCAAGGCACTCGTGCCTGACGCAGACAAGATAGAGAAGATGGGGGACTGGACTATACATGAAAAGCATGCTGAATATTTTATTGCAAAAAAGGGAAGCGAGACTATCGGATATGTTGTACAGTCATTCGGGAAAGGCTATTCAAGCTATATCAATACCCTTGTAGCAGTTGATAAGGACTTTAAGGTGCAGAAGATTAATATTCTGAGCCACGCAGAGACCCCGGGACTGGGAGACGAAATAGAGTATGATTATTTCAAAAACCAGTTCAAAGATAAAGACATTGAACATTTGAAGGTTCTTAAAACAGAGACTACAGAATATATACAGGCCATCTCAGGTGCAACCATCTCGAGCCGTGCGGTCACCGAGGACGCGGTAAAGAACGGTGTCGCATTTCTGATCAAGACAGTCAAGGAAGGAAGCAATACTGATGTCAAGCAACAGCATTAGTCTCAAAGAATTATTTTTAAACGGGATTATTAAAGAGAATACGATCTTCAAGCTCGCCCTCAGCCTCTGTCCTTCGATTGCTGTTACAAACAATCTGAAGAACGGGATATTTATGGGACTGGCAGTACTGTTTGTCCAGACCATGGTGAACATTACCATCTCCCTGATGAGAAAGGTCATCCAGCCCAAAGTAAGGCTGCCGATCTTCATGCTCGTCATCTCCGGGTGGGTCACGATAACGCAAATGATGATGGCTGCTTTCGTCCCGGACGTTTATGCTAAGGTGGGTCTCTATATCGCCCTGATCGTTGCTTTTGCTTCGATCCTGGCAAGGGCGGAGATGTTTGCAAGCAAGAACAGTATTATGCCGTCAATGGTCGATGGCCTCGGTATGGGTGTCGGGTTCCTGTTTGCACTCACGGTCATCAGCTTTTTCAGAGAGTTGGTTGGTAAGGGAACGCTGACCGTCCCTACAGGGTTGGCAACGCAGCATGTTTTTACCTTCATTAATACAAAACCGCTATTGATAATGGTTCTGCCTGCAGGAGGTTTTCTGGCTGTGGGAATATTAATGGCAGCATTTAACTGGCTTGATGCAAAATATTTGAATAAAGGCTCGCATGGCGCACATTAAAAGGAGGCAAAAATGAGTGAATTTATAAAGCTGTTTGAACTGATAATATCAGCCTCGTTGATAAATAATTTTGTCTTCACGAGATTCCTGGGGCTCTGCATCTTCTTTGGCGTCTCGAAAAAGATGGAGACTGCCGTAGGCATGAGCATTACCTTTACTTCAGTTATGATGATAAGCGCGGCAGCTAGTTGGGTTATCTTCACCAAAGTTCTGGTTCCGCTCGAGATTACGTTTCTGGAGATCATTGTGTTCATCGGCGTTATAGCAGGGCTTGTGCAGGCGTCAGATACAATAATGAAGAAGGTGTCGCCGGGACTTTATTATAAACTGGGCATCTACCTTGCCCTTATATCAACAAACTGTATCATACTTGCAGTCCCGCTTATTAATGCAGGGGAGAAATACACTTTTATTCAGAGCCTTGCATTCGGGCTTGGTTCAGGCTTAGGATTTGCCCTCGCATTAATAATAATGGCCAGCATCCGTGAAAAACTCGAGCTTGCAGACGTGCCGGCTCCGTTTAAGGGGTTGCCAATGGCCTTTATGATTGCCGGTTTGATCGCACTGGCATTTACAGGTTTTTCAGGGCTGATTACGCTATAAATAAAGGGTTCGAGGGTTCAAGTGGT
Source organism: Nitrospirota bacterium (assembly GCA_016208915.1). GTDB lineage: Bacteria > Nitrospirota > Thermodesulfovibrionia > Thermodesulfovibrionales > UBA1546 > JACQXE01. Next base: position 18,432 of record JACQXE010000025.1, read on the forward strand.
CAGGCGAGTCAACGAACCTTGCATGTTATTATAAAGAAGGAGCAAAAACGATGTTTAAAGGAAGTTCTAAAATTCGGAAAACTTTTCCTTCTGCACTTCCGTACGTCCGTACTTTTGTGCTTTTGCTCTTTTGCACTTTGGTATTTTGGCACTTTGGCGCTATTGTCTTCGCCGGAGTTGGAGGAGGTGTAGAGGCCAAAGAAAAGGTTGATTTAATCCCCCTCATAAAATTTTCCCTGATGTTTCTTGCAGGAATAGCCGTTGTTTTTGGTATTGTGCTGGCATTGGCAGCCAAAAAGTTTGCTGTCCAGACCGACCCACGGGTAGAACAGGTGCTGGATGTCCTTGCCCATGCTCATTGCAGCGCCTGCGGATATGCTGGCTGTGAGCAGTATGCAGAGGCTGTTGTTAAAAACCCTGATGTCGCGCCGAATCTGTGCATCCCTGCAGGTGCAAAAAGCGCTGAGGCAGTTGCTTTGATTACCGGTAAAAAGGCAGAGATACGAGAACCTCAGTTTGCACGAATCATGTGCCAGGGCGGATGGTCAAAGTCTGTAAAGAAGTTCAGGTACGAAGGTGTGCAGGACTGCAGGGCTGCAATACTTGCAGGAGGCGGTGACAAAGCATGCAGGTACGGATGTCTGGGGTATGGCACATGCTCAAAGGTATGTCCGTTTGGAGCAATAACAATGACTGAGGACCATCTTCCTTTTGTTGATATAACAAAATGCACAGGATGCAGAAAGTGCGAGACAGCATGTCCTGTCAAGGTCATTGAGGTAGTGCCTGCATCAAAACAGGTATTGGTTACATGCCATTCAAAGGACAAAGGCGGAGACACAAGAAAGAATTGTCAGGTGGGCTGCATTGCATGCGGGATATGCGTGAAAGTATGCCCTTACGATGCGCCTTCAGTAACAAATAACCTTTCAAAGATAGATACCAGTAAATGCAGGGTTTGCGGTCTTTGCGTGACAAAATGTCCTACAAAGGCCATCAGGGATTTCATACCTCACAGGTCAACGGCATATGTGATGGATAACTGCATTGGCTGCCATTCCTGCGCAAAGGTATGCCCTGTTAATGCGCCTTCAGGCGAACAGAAGAAAAAACATGCAATAGACCAGAATAAATGCATTGGATGCGGCATCTGCACTGCAAAATGTCCTGTACAGGCAATAAACGGCACATTCAATGCACAGGAGATCTTTGCAGCCGCAGCAGCAAAAAAACAGAAAAAAGCTGAAGCAGCATAAAGAAACTAATTCTGTCATTCCCGCCTTCGCGGGAATCCAGAAAAAGATTCCGTGTCAAGCACGGAATGACTAATCAAAGACTATAGCTTAAAAAGCCCTCATTTGATATTATTAATAGACTATTTTTACATTAACTTTTAACTTTAAACTTTTCACTCTTAACTTGCTTTTCCCCTGGAGGGGTGGCCGAGCGGTTGAAGGCGACGGTCTTGAAAATCGTTGTAGGGGCAACTCTACCGTGAGTTCGAATCTCACCCCCTCCGCCAATTTTCTGAGATGAAATTCTATCTTTTCTGTGTTATTATTTAACCTATGGGAACGCAGGTAAAAATAACAAGAGAAGAAACCATTAGAGAAAACATCAAGTCTTTTCAGAAACTTTCGCCTTCTGAAAAGATAAAATATGTAGAAAAAGCAAAGAAAAGACTGAAATATTTTTATTCACTTTGTGCAGTGGCTGCAAAGGATTTTGAGGATGTGGAGTATCTGAAAAGTATAAAAAAGGGGCTTAAAAACAAAAGATAACTACCTTAATTTCGAATCTCACCCCCTCCGCCCGTTCTTTTATATCTTTTTCGCAACGCATGAAGATTGACATGTGCTATCATATATGATAGCATTAAAATAATGAGCAGGATACAAAAGCTGTTTGACAGGGTTAAGAATAATCCGCAACAAGTCAGGTTTGATGAAATTTGTAAATTGGCAGGGGTTTTCGGCTTTAAATATAAAGGTGGCAAGGGGAGCCATAGAGTGTACAGCCAGAAAGGCATTGTTGAGATTCTGAATTTTCAGAATGTTCATGGCATGGCAAAACCTTATCAGGTCAGGCAGTTTTTAAAGATAATCGAAGATAATGACCTATCAATGAAGGAGGAAGAATAAGATGCACTATCCGATAAAAGTATTCTATAGTGAAGAAGACAAGGGGTTTATAGCAACTGTTCCTGATCTCCCGGGTTGTTCAGCTTTTGGAAAAACCGAGGAGGCAGCTATAAAGCAGATAAAGATTGCTGAGGAATTATGGCTTAAAACAGCAAAGAGGGAAAGAAGAAAAATACCCCAACCATCATCTGAAGATGTATATAGCGGGAAAATACTTGCAAGAACTCCAAAATCTTTACATAAGGAACTAATGGAGAAGGCAAAAGAAGAGGGTGTCAGCCTTAATCAGCTTGTGGTATATCTCTTATCAAAGGGGATAGACAAGAGGGCATCAGCTTAGAGGGAGAAAATTATTGAATCTCACCCCCTCCGCTGTTATGCGTAAGAAATGACAAATATGAGTGTTTGTGATAAATTAACTTTGTAATGTATGTATTCAACAATCTGGTATAAGCTATGATTACCATTAATCCAATAGAACTATCTGGGAACTGGGCTCAAGGATACGCCTTAGATATCCACACCATTGACAGTACGTTTATTGGGTATGATGAGTACGGACACGAAGTCTTCGACACAAAAAGAAGCGAAATAGGAGAGTTGCTTTATAGGCTGAAGTATAAATCTGACAAGACTGCGATTGACGAAATATTAGATACGGTCGTAGATTTTCTTGAAAACCGCTGGAAGATTATTAATGCTATTTATACACTAATACATGTTCCGCCATCCAAGAATAGAGCTTTTCAACCAGTTATAGAAATAACGAAAAGTCTTAGTTTACGCCTAAAAATCCCTTTTCACGATGATGTTTTGGTTAAAACCAGAGAAACGCCTGAGCTAAAAGACGTTTACGCATATGAAAAGCGAATGGAATTATTAAAAAATGCCTTTGATGTCGAAAGTAAGTTATGGAAAAAGTATTTTGCTATTAGATGATTTATTCAGGTCAGGTGCAACTCTGAATGCTATAGCGGATATTTTATATAACCGAGGCAAGGTGAGCAATGTTTACGTCTTAACGTTAACCAAAACAAGGAGCAAAGTATGAATAAGGTATTCATAGGCGGCTCTATAAGCTTATCGAGACTTAGCGATGAGGTCAGGCAAAGAATAGATAATATTGTACAGAAAGGATATTCAGTTCTTGTTGGCGACGCAAACGGTGTGGATAAAGCAGTTCAACAATACCTCTTTAACAAGAATTATAGAAATGTTTTTGTATACTGTGTAGGAGAAAAATGTAGAAACAATGTTGGTCAGTGGAAAACAAAGTGTGTAAAAGAACTGGGCAAAGCAAAAGATTTCCATTACTATACGATTAAAGATTTAGAGATGGTTAAGGATACCGACTATGGATTTATGATATGGGATACAAAAAGTAAAGGTACGCTAAACAATATTATAAATCTTTTACGAGAGAACAAAACCGTCATCGTTTATCTATCTAAAGATAAAAAGTTTTACACTTTACGTGCGTCGAATGACTTAGAAAAGCTCTTATCTAAGTTTGATAAAAATTCTTTAGAATCTTTAGAAAAAAAACTTCAACTGTCACAGAAAGCAAAAAAAGAACAAGAAGCGTTTAATTTCGCATAACAAAAAAATCCAGCGGACGCGAAATAGCCGCTTTTTGATTTTGTCAATGGTGGTTGCCCGCGCCGCTGATTTATATCGTTATCAAAATCCCTGCCATGAAGCAAAAAGAACTTAATCATAGTTTCCGCTAAAAAGCACTGTAAACATCTTAACTGTTTTAAATTTTCAAAGAAATAATAGAAAGCTATAATCTGGAATTGAACTTGTTATAAATCCGACAAATCGTTTAAAATCATGCATGGGAGTGCATAGGGTTCTGGTGTCCCTCCTGGACTTCAAATCCAGTGTTGCCGGCCAAAATCTGGCAGGGTGGGTTCGATTCCCACACGCTCCCGCCATACTTAAGTTTCTATCAAAGGTTCTTTGTATCCCAATCTGAATATGAAAGATAACAAAAACAAAGCAGAACTTTTGAATGAGATTGCAGAGCTTCGTTTTCAGCTTGCTGCATTAGAGTTGTCAAAGGCTGAAAGAAAGCAGGTAGATGAAGCGCTTCAGGAAAACATTGAGAAGCTGCGCATAATCACAGACACTGCAAAGGATGCCATTGTCATGATGGACAATGACGGTAATATCTCATTCTGGAACCCTGCTGCCGAGACAATTTTTGGGTATACGAGTAAAGAGGCAATTGGCAGGGAGCTTCATATATTTCTTAGTCCGGAGAGATACCATGAAGATTACAGAAGGGGATTCGAAAGATTTAAGGAAACAGGTGAAGGGAATGCTATAGGAAAGACTCTTGAGCTTATTGCTATAAGAAAAGATGGGACAGAGTTCAAGATAGAACTTTCATTATCAGCTATTCAGATAAAAGAAAAATGGCAGGCTGTTGGAATAATCCGTGATGTAACCCAGCGTAAAAAGGCAGAGGAGGAACTTAGAGCGCATCGCGAACACCTTACTGAGCGTATAGAGGAACGCACTCGCGAGCTAAAGGTGGCAAATGAAAATCTTCTGAAAGAGATAACAGAGCGAAAACAGGTAGAGGATGCATTGCGTATAGCAGTGGCAAGGGCAGAAGAGGAAAAGTCCAAGACAGAGTCTATAATCGCTGCCATAGGTGACGCCATAAGCATTCAGGACACTGATTTCAAGATACTTTACCAGAACCAGATTCATAAGGATATGCTTAAAGACCATGTGGGCGAGACCTGTTACATAGCATACAGGCAGAGGGCAACCCCCTGCGAAGGTTGTCCTGTTGAAATGTCTTTCAAAAACGGAATGATACATAAGGGCGAAAGGATTGTGACAAATCCAGGAGGTGGGATGTACATAGAGGTGACAGCATCTCCTTTGCGAAACTCTGCAGGAAACATAATTGCAGGTATTGAGGTTATCAGGGATATTACAGAGCGGAAAAGGATGGAGGCAGAACTTCAGAAGACTCAGAGGCTGGAGTCGATTGGCATGCTGGCAGGCGGGCTTGCCCATGAATTCAACAATATCCTTACAGCTATTATGGGCAACGTTTCACTTGCAAAGATGTATGCCAAGCCAGGACTTGAAATCTTCGATATACTGATAGAGGTGGAGAAGGCTTCACAAAGGGCAAAAAACCTTACAACACAATTGCTGACCTTTTCAAAAGGCGGAGTGCCGATCAAAAAGGCAACAAATCTTACAAAAATAGTCACAGATTCTGCAAATTTTGCCTTGAGCGGAGCTAATGTAAGGTGTGAGTTTGTTTTACCTGAGAACTTGTGGCCTGTAGATATAGATGAAGGACAGATAAGTCAGGCAATCAATAATATTATTATCAATGCCAAGGATGCAATGCCCCAAGGCGGTATAGTCGGGGTGAGCGCTGAAAACATAGATATCGATTTTGAAAATTTTATCTCGCTGAGAGAAGGAAAATATGTAAAGCTCTCGATAAAGGATCAGGGCACAGGAATTCCTGAAGAGAATATTCAGAAGATATTCGACCCATTTTTTACGACCAAACAGGAGGGTAATGGGATTGGGCTGACCACCTCATATTCAATCGTCAAAAAACATGAAGGCTGCATCACTGTGGAATCTGATATTGGATCAGGCACAACTTTTCATATATATCTTCCTGCCTCTGAAGAGATGCGCCAGCCGGCAGATGACGCTGGAAGACTGTTAATCAGCAGAAGGGGCATGGGAAGGATTCTTGTTATGGATGATGATGAGATAGTCAGAGCCGTGGCAGTCAGAATGATAGCCCAGTGCGGATACGAGGTTGCATTTGCCAGAGACGGGGCTGAGGCAGTAGAGATGTACAAAAAGGCAAAGGATTCATCGAGGCCTTATGATGTTGTTATACTTGACCTTATTATTCCTGCAGGGATGGGGGGAAGTGAAGCCATAAAGAAACTGATTGAAATAGACCCCAATGTTAAGGCGATAGTCTCAAGCGGCTATTCATCCGACCCTATAATTGCAAACTTTAGGGAGTATGGCTTCAAGGGCGCATTAGCCAAGCCATATGAATTTACAGAACTTAAGCATGTGCTGCAAAAGGTAACCAAGGGCAAAAAGGCGAATATCCCTTCACCTCTCTGATAAGCAGATCCTTTGAAAGTCTGAAAGAATGGAATTAAAGTTTTAAAGAAAGGAGATATCGCTGAGATGAAACAGGCCTTTTTAATCTTAATAGTTTTATTTATCATTTCCTGTCAGACGGTCCCAATAACAGGAAGACAACAGTTAAGCCTTATACCATCCCAATCAATTCTTTCTATGAGCTTCAATTCTTACGGAGAATTTATCTCCAAGCATAAAGTGATTGCAGATACGGAAGAAGCGCACATGGTCAAGAGAGTCGGACAGAAAATTCAGCACGCAGTTGAACAATATCTTTCTGAAAACGGCATGTCGTACGTTTTAAATGATTATAAATGGGAGTTCAATCTTGTTGAAGACAAGAACATAAACGCATGGTGCATGCCCGGAGGCAAGGTTGTCGTGTACACCGGGATATTGCCGATAACAAAAGACGAGACAGGATTGGCTGTGGTTATGGGGCATGAGATTGCACATGCTATTGCAAGCCATGGAGAGGAACGCATGAGCCAGGGGCTACTGGCACAAATGGGAGGAATCGCACTGTCAGCGGCAGTATCCGAGAAACCGAAAGAGACACAAAACCTGTTCCTGACTGCTTATGGTCTTGGCGCTCAGATAGGGGTTCTGCTCCCGTACAGCAGATTACATGAGTCTGAAGCAGACCATCTCGGGCTTATATTTATGGCAATAGCAGGTTATGATCCTCGTGCTGCTGTTGATTTCTGGGAGAGAATGTCAGCATCCCACAAAGGATTATCGGTTCCTGAATTTCTGAGCACTCACCCTGCAGATAAAAAGAGGATTGATCAGATAAAAGAGTTTATTCCAGAGGCTATAGGATATTATCAGAAGCAGTAATGAGATGGCGAAAGGGTGTGATTCAGGGCATTCAAGCAACAAAAAGTATTTGCGATACACATAGCTGAAAAATTATTGGACAATGGAAAAAAGCGGTTCGTAAATGGTTTCAGCCTTACATATCGGACATCTGCTCGGCTTTTTCAGCTTCTCCCGTTTTGAGAATATAAAGCCGCACTTCTTGCATTCCGCCGGCGTAACCTTAAGCTGATGCTCTTTTTTGCTCATGGATCGCTGGATATGTTCCATATGTTCATAGACGTCTCTTTCCGGAATCCCAACAGCCGTAGATATCTCCTTTGCCGAAAATATCGCGCCCTCAAGACACTTCACGATCTCATGCCTCACTGTCTCATTGCGCTCTTTGGGAACAGTTTTATTTAATTTTTTCTTCATGGTTCATTATACCTCTGATGGAATATTGAGTGATAGGCTATAGGTTTAGAGCTATATTCAGAGCAAAATAAGCTATTAAATAAATGCGTCTCTCTTATCTTTCAAAGGCAGGGGCAAGGTTCTATGAGATTTTTAAAATAGGCGCTGAACTGTTTTTGCAGACAAATTTATATGCCGTTAAATTTATATTTGCACACAACAATGAAGTGAGCCACCGAGCGAATCGAGGATGGCTCGACTGCCTTGTTAATAACAATTCAATCTTACATTTTATAATTATTTAACGTCTATTAATCGGCAGGCCTACAATAATGAAAAGAAATAATTCTGTTAAAAACAAAATGCCGGCTGCTTTTGCCAATTTTATGTCTATTGATTTTAGTTCCTTACCGAGTGCTGAAATTGGTATTATTAGACCTTTTGCATATCTAATGCCTATTATACTTAGACATAGACCTGCTCCGATCCAAGATATAAGCCCAACCCATTGTATTAACTCTTTCAGATTATCCATGCACAATACTCATCTTATTAACAATTAATATACCAACCTGGCATTTTCTGTCCTAATGAAAAAAATGATAGCATACCGAACAATTCTTGTGAAGGAAAAAGTCTTTTAAATCGAGATGTGCGAAATTCTTGTCTTGGTATTTTCTGATAATATGGACAAAAAACCAACAAGGATTTTTTGTCTTGCTCATTTAAGATGAAACTCTACCACATCCCTGTCGTGGAGCACGTAGTCCTTCTGAACCCTTTGACCTTCAAATTTTGCAGAGCCCCAGATACATGCATATTTCATGTTTACTACGAAATCATTGTGAATCAGCTCTGCGAGATTAAGCACTGATGAGCCCTCGTGCAGGATAAACGGCGTATTCATCGCGGGTTCTTTGCCGGGTTCTTTTGAATATACTCTTATTATATTGGCATTTTCGAATATAATCCTTCTTAATTCCTCCATGCCTTGTTTCTTTGTGGTTGAAATGCTGGTTACAGGAAAAAGAGACCCGTACCTATGTTGCAGCCTTTTAAATCGACTTTCTGACTCAGGCAAATCAGACTTGTTTCCAGTAATAACAATCTGTTTATCTGATATCTTCCATTCTGATATCTGACTTATCAACAGTTCAGCCTGTATTTCGGGGTCATCTGACAGGTCTACCACAAGCGTTAAGACATCTGAATTTCTGGCTATCCCAGAGATCCGGCCGTCTGTTGATTCATTGCCTATTGGCGGAAGGTCTACAAGCTGAAACTGTATATCCTCGAACGGCATCATACCTGAAAGAGGCAGGGCAGTAGACATCGGGTAGTCAGCAATAACAGGATGCGCATTAGTTAGGGTTGCAAGCACAGACGACTTCCCTGAATTCGGAAAGCCCAGCAGTACAACCTGTGCAGCGCCCTGTCTTTCAACAGCATAGCTATCTGTTTGCCCTGATTTCTTTTTCCTGACAAATTCTTCTCTTAGCTGTGAGAGCTTCCTTCTAAGGTCTGCCCTGAGTTTGTCTGTGCCTTTATGTTTTGGAACTGTGGATATTAGTTTTTCAAGCGCAGATATTTTCTCTTTAAGCGCTGTTGCCCGCTTTAATTTTTTTTCAGCCTCAAAATATTCAGGCGGAAGATTTGTGGGCATATTAAAATATAACACACGCCGGCTTGTCTCATACATCCCAAACGCAGGTTAGCGTTGATATGGCAATTCACCAATTCCCTGTGCTATGATAATTAATCTTTTTACCTTTTACCTTAATTTACTCCCAAGGATTCGGTAGAGCTGGGTACAATTTTTAAAAATGGCTGAAATTATTCCTTTTAGAGGAGCCCTCTACAATACGCAAGAGGTTTCGGGAGAGGATGTTGTTGCACCTCCATACGATATCATTACGCCTGAATACAAAGAACACCTTTATAGTAAAAGTCCATACAACATTGTGCGGATTGATTTTGGCAAGGAATTAGAAAACGACAGTGAAGCAGACAACAAATACACGAGAGCTGCAGCTTATCTCAATTCATGGCTGGAAAGCAAGATACTGCTCAGTAGCAAAAATCCGGCATTCTACGTCTACGGGGTTGATTACAGGATTAAAGATCAAACTAAAAGGCTGCGTGGGCTTTTCGCACTTGTAAAGATCGAAGAACTCGGCAAAGGCAGCATATATCCGCACGAGTGCACCCATTCTAAACCAAAGGCTGACAGGCTGAGCGTTATAAGAGCATGTAATGGGAATATCAGCCCGATATTCTCCCTCTACAACAGTCCTGAGAGAAAGGCCTCAGAAGTCATAGAGCAGACAATGCGCACTGACAGCCCTTACATTGAGGCAAAGGATGCTGACGGCGCTGTTCACAGACTCTGGATTATCGAAGATAAAAGAGCCATAGAGATCATAAAAAACGACATTAGTGGGAGGTCTGTATTTATTGCAGACGGCCATCACAGATATGAGACAGCACTTGAGTTCCAGAAAGAGATGAAATTTAAGGGTGAAGGCGGAATTATGAAAGCTGAAAAAGGGGAAAACAATCTCCATCCTTCATCATTCGTCCTTCATCCTTATGACTATGTCCTTATGTTTCTTGCGAATATATCAGATGAGGGCCTTACTATACTTCCTGCCCACAGGCTGGTAAAAAATGTGCCTGATAATACGCTAAGCATACTGTCAAAACATTTCGATATGGAAACTATCCTTCCATCAACCATGGAAGAAAAACTCTTTAAGCATGAACACGCCATTGGTTTCTTTCAGCGCGGCGACAAACAGCAGTATCTTCTGCACTATAGAGATGAGGACATTAAAGATATACACCCTGCGCTCAGGGCACTTGATGTTACTGTACTACATGAACTAATATTTAATAGGCTTCTTAAGGTCACTGATATTGAATATGAGATGGACATAAAGGAGACCATGGAGCGGGTCAATAAAGGGCTTTATGATGCAGCGTTCTTTCTTAATCCAACAAGGGTTAAGGATGTTGAAAGGGTTGCAATCTCATCTGTGCGGATGCCGCCTAAATCCACATACTTTTATCCAAAGCTTTTAACCGGTATGGTTATTTATAAATTCAGTGGATAGTGCCAGTGGTTAGTGTCAGAAAAACCATCTTACGAAAAACTGGCGCTGACACTATTCGCTAAAAAAGAGGAGGTTTTCATGTCATTTAAAGTAGCAATCAATGGATTTGGAAGGATCGGGAGGGTTTTTTTAAGGGCAAGCATCAATTACAAAGATTTTGAGATAGTAGCCATAAATGATCTTACAGACGCGAAGACCTTGACACACCTCCTCAAGTATGATTCTGTGCATGGAATTTTTAATGCAGATGTAAAAGCTACTGACAGCGGCATAATTGTCAATGGCAGGGAGATAAAAATCCTTGCAGTAACAGATCCTGAAAAGCTGCCATGGAAAGACTTTGGTATTGACGTAGTCCTCGAATCAACAGGCAGGTTTACTGATAAGGCGTCAGCATTAAAACACCTTCAGGCCGGCGCCAAGTGGGTAATAATCTCTGCTCCTGCAAAAGACCCGGATGCTACTGTCTGCATGGGAGTAAATGAAGAAACGCTCGACCTTGTAAAACACAAGATAATCTCTAATGCCTCCTGCACAACCAACTGTCTTGCACCTGTCGCAAAGGTGCTTCATCAGGAATTTGGAATAGCAAGAGGATTGATGACAACAATCCATTCGTATACGAATGATCAGAGAATCCTCGATCTGCCGCATAAAGATCTACGCAGGGCGAGGGCTGCTGCGATGTCAATGATACCAACAACAACCGGCGCTGCCAAGGCAGTGGGACTTGTGCTTCCTGAACTTAAAGGCAAGCTCGATGGTATGGCGATAAGGGTTCCGACCCCCAATGTATCTGTGGTTGACCTTGTTGCTGAGATTAAGAAAGATGCAACAGCAGAAGAGATAAATGCGGCATTAAAGAAGGCAGCAGAAGGCAAAATGAAAGGAATCCTGCAATATACAGAAGACCCTTTAGTGTCTATAGACTTTAACGGTAATCCTCATTCCTCTATCGTTGATGCCTCTGTAACAAAAGTGATCGAGGGCAGGATGGTAAAAGTACTTTCCTGGTATGACAATGAGACAGGTTACAGTTCACGCGTCAGAGACCTGATAATCTATCTTGCCAAGAGGAGATAGAGGTTATGATCAAAAAGGCCAATAATCCTGTCCCTATAAAAGACATCCTGAACAAGCTTACTATTGAGGAACTTGACATAAAAGGGAAAAGGGTATTTGTAAGGGCTGATTTTAACGTGCCTATTGATAATAACCTCAGCATCACTGACGACCGCAGGATCCGTTCTACACTGCCGACAATAGATTATCTCATAGACGAGGGGGCCAAGGTTATCCTTGCATCCCATCTCGGAAGACCTAAGGGGAAGATTGACCCGAGGTTTACACTTGCGCCTGTTGCCAAGAGACTGCAACGCCTTATCGGTAAAGAGGTCTTGTTTGCGCAGGACTGCATTGGCGCCCAGCTGGAAGGTATTGTTTCGAGGATGAAGAATGGAGATGTTCTTCTGCTTGAAAATCTCAGGTTTAACCCGGGTGAAGAAAAAAATGATGAAGAATTTGCAAAGGCGCTTGCAAGGCTCGCAGATTTTTATGTGAATGACGCATTTGGCGCAGCCCACAGGGCGCATGCATCAATAGTAGGCATACCGAAATTCCTTCCCTCCGCAGTAGGTTTCCTGATGAGGAAGGAAATAGAATATCTTAAAGGGACAGTACAAAATCCTGTCAGGCCGTTTGTGGCAATACTCGGCGGTGCAAAGGTCTCAGGAAAGATTGGCGTGCTCGAAAATCTCGTGGACAAGGTGGACAAGGTTATAGTCGGTGGAGGCATTGCTTATACATTCATCAAGGCTATGGGATATGAGGTCGGGGATTCGCTTGTTGAACCAGAGATGTTAGATTTTGCAGATATGCTAAGGAAAAAGCTTATAGAGCATAATGTCAAATTTTACCTGCCTGTGGACAGTGTTATAGCACAAAGCATGGAGCCTGGCTCAGAGACAAAGATTGTCACGACTCAGGAAATTCCGAAGGGATGGAGGGCGCTGGACATAGGGCCTGCATCAGCAAAGCTTTTTTCAGAGGCAATACAGGACGCAAAAACCATAATATGGAATGGGCCTATGGGTGTCTTCGAGATGGATGCATTCTCAAGAGGCACATTTGCCATCGCACGCACAATATCTGATGCATACGCACTTACAATAATCGGAGGCGGTGATACTGACTATGCTGCACACAGGGCAGGCGTCTCTGATGCGATATCTTTTATATCAACAGGCGGAGGCGCGTCATTACAACTTCTCGAAGGCAAAGAGCTCCCTGGGATTGCAGCGCTGACGGACAGGAAAGAAGAGTGAGGAATGCGAGCAATGTATAATATTTTCGCTCATTCCCTGCCTGCCGGCAGGCAGGTCGGTCGTTCCGACCTCCGAGGTTTTGTCCGCCCGATATTTAGATTCCTGCTGTTGGAATTGCGGACAAAAAAGCCGCTCGAATACCATTCCTGTTTATTATAAAGATAAGTAGTACAGAGGGCGATTAGCTCAGGGGTAGAGCGCTTCCTTCACACGGAAGAGGTCGCTGGTTCGAAACCAGCATCGCCTACCATAAGTCTATCGACCTTTTCAGATAAATTTACCCTGCTTTATTTCTTAACCCTTATCCTTGGATCAACCATTGAATATGATATGTCTGCAATCAGATTTCCGATTAATGTCAGAAACGCTCCAATAACAAGTATCCCCATAATCGTCGGATAGTCCCTCGACATAGTTGATGAATAGAAAAGTTGTCCCATGCCTGGGATTGCGAATATCGTCTCGAATATCACTCCTCCGCCAATCAGCCCCGGCACTGAAAGCCCAAGAATTGTCACTATCGGCATCAACGCATTTCTGAAGGCATGTCTGAAGATTACATCTGATTCATGAAGTCCTTTTGCCCGTGCCGTCCTTATGTAATCCTGCCTGATTACCTCTAACATGCTTGAACGGCTGTATCTGCTTAGTCCTGCTATTCCTCCAAATGCAGAGATTCCCACAGGAAGTATCAGATGTTTTATCCAGTCAATGACTCTTTCGAATGGCCCCATCCCTGAGACATCTATGCTCTGGAAACCTGATATTGGAAGGATCCCCAGGTTAACACCAAAGAGGATCATAAGCAATAAGGCAAGCCAGAATGTTGGTATCGAGAAACCCAGGAAGACAAATACAGTAGAGATTTTATCGAATATGGAATACTGTTTTGTTGCTGAGAGCACACCTATTGGAACCGCAATTATAAGTATGAGCAATAGCGAAAGAACGTTAATTATTAATGTTTTAGGAATCCTTTCAATGATCTTGTCCGTTACTTTTCTTCCGTCAACAAATGACTTCCCGAAATCGAGTTTCACGAATCTCTTAATCCAGTCTACATACTGGACATGCAATGGTTTATCAAGACCGTAAAGTTTTTTCAGGTTCTCCCTTGCCTCAGCAGATGCCTTTAAAGACATCTCTGTCTGTACCTCAACAGGCCCGCCAGGCGCAAGATGTATGACTATGAATGTTATCAGAGTAATGCCGAAGAGCAGAGGAATCATTAAAAGAAGTCTTTTGCTTATGTATGAAGGCATGAAATATTATACAAAAATATTGTAAGAAGTGAAGCTTTTGCGTTTCCTGTGTTGGTTTCCTCTATTCTGACTCATACGTTGGCAACCTTACTTCTCATCAATGTAATCTTTCAAATATTTTCCTGTATAAGACTCTTTATTTCCCACTATCTCCTCAGGTGTGCCTTCGAATATAATTTTTCCTCCTTTTTCGCCGCCTTCAGGGCCAAGGTCTGCTATCCAGTCCGCTGTCTTTATTACATCAAGGTTGTGTTCTATGACGAGGACTGTATTTCCAGCGTCAACTAATCTCTGAAGAACACTAAGCAATGCATCCACATCAGCAAGATGAAGCCCGACTGTTGGTTCATCGAGGATATAAAGGATTCCTTTTTGCAAAGTCCGGTGCGCAGAGTCCGGAGTCTGGAGTTCACCGCATATCTTGAGTCTCTGCGCCTCGCCTCCGGAAAATGTTGTGACAGGCTGGCCAAGTTTTAGATATCCAAGACCTATATCCTTCATTAATGAAAGCTTTGCGCTTATCTGGGAAACATCGGAAAAGAATCCGGCTGCTTCATCGACTGTCAAATTTAAAATATCATCTATATTTTTTTCTCTATAAAATATCTTTAATGCCTCGGGTTTATATCGCTTTCCGTTACACTCCTCGCACTTTATATAAAGGTCTTCGAAGAAGTACATCTCCATCTTCTGGTAACCTTCCCCATTGCATGTCTCGCAGCGGCCGCCCGGAACATTGAACGAAAAAAATCCCGGACCATACCCATGTGCCTTTGCCTCCTGCTGCTCTGAAAAAAGCTTTCGTATAGGGGCAAAGATCTTAAGGTATGTGACAGCATTGGAACGGGGGCTTCTGCCTATCGGCGTCTGGTCTATGAGCTTTATGCCTTTAATGTATTCTCCGCCTTTGATATCCCTGTATGTCAGAGGGAATTCAGACTCGCCCTTGAAATGCCGCGCAAGCGCCCTGTACAGCGTCTCGACAACAAGACTGCTCTTTCCTGAGCCTGAAACCCCTGTGACTACTGTAAGTGTTTTAATCGGTACCCTGAAGTCTACGTTTTTTAAGTTATGCCCAGAGGCGCCATATAATATAAGAGCATAGTTCGAGGTTCGGGTTCTGGATTTATAACTTGCAGCTTGTAGCTTGCAATTGTTTTTCATATATCTTGCAGTCAAAATATCTGACCTTAAAAATTCATCCGTCGGGCCTGAAAAAACAACCTCTCCTCCTTCTTGACCGCCGCCGGGCCCAAGTTCCACAACCCAGTCAGATGCCCTGATAATGTCTCTGTCATGTTCAACAACTATTATTGTATTGCCAAGCCCGGAAAGTTCTGACATAATCTTTGCAATCCTGTCTGTGTCTCTCGGGTGAAGTCCGACTGTTGGTTCATCGAGCACATAGAGTGTCCCTGTCAGGTATGAACCCAGCTGATTTGAGAGATTTATCCTCTGGTATTCTCCGCCTGAAAGTGTCTTGCCCTGCCGGTTAAGGCTAAGGTAATCAAGCCCGACCCTGTCGAGAAACCGGGTCTTCAGATCAATATGCCTAAGGAGCTCTTTTGCAAGCCTTCTCTGAAAAGGAGAGATGTCATTATCTTTGAAAAATTTAATCAGCCCTGAAACAGGAAGCTCGCACAATTCTGCAATATCCAGATTTGAAATCTTATAGGATAATGCCTCATTTTTGAGCCTTTTCCCTCTGCACAAAGGGCATGTAATCGCTTTTCTGTACCTGCTTAGGAATACCCTGACATGGAGTTTATATCTTTTTGTTTCAAGCTCTTGAAAAAAATCATTAATACCGTAAAACTCCGCAGTCCCTTTAAAAATCTTTTCTATGTCCTTTTTTAAAAGCTCAATATAAGGCCTGTGCAAATCGATTCCTGCTTTTTTAGCGCCGCTAATCATCTGTTTTTTCCACCACCTGTATCCAGGCTTTTCCCATATGTCTATTGCGCCTTCTGAGAGAGAAAGATACTTGTCAGGGATTATCAGGTCTTCATCATAAACAAGCGTGTTGCCAAACCCCTTGCATTCAGGACACGCACCTATAGGATGATTGAACGAAAAGAGCAGGGGCGAAGGCTCAGGAAGTTCAATGCTGCACTCATCGCATACATTCTCAGAGGAAAATCGGAGAACTGAAAATTCTAACCCATTGACAGAATCTATTATGATAACCTTTATCTTTCCATTGCCTTCTTTCCATGCTATTTCCATAGAATCAGAAAGACGCGGTTCATTTTTTAATATAAGTCTGTCGAGGACAATATCCAGTGTCTTAGCTGATAGCTTAGAGCTGACAGCTGACAGCTCAACAACTTCTCCATCAATCCATGCCCTGTGAAATCCTCCCTGCCGAAGACTGTCTATTGATTGCAGTGTCTCGAACAAAATTATAGCTTTCTGCCCTGAATAATTTTCTAAAAGTTCTGTAACAACCTGGGACGTGTCCCATTTTCTTATTTCCCTGCCGCATTTTGGGCAAAAAGGGATTGCAATCTTTGAATAGAGAAGCCGAAGATAATCGTAAATCTCTGTCAGCGTCCCGACTGTTGAACGTGAGCCCTTTACAGGATTCCGCTGCTCAAGCGCGATTGCTGGTCTTACATTCTGTATGGCATCAACATCAGGCCTGTCAAGCTTTTCAAGAAAAAGCCGCGCATAAGTGGAAAGGGACTCTATGAACCGCCACTGCCCTTCTGCAAAGATAGTGTCAAAGGCCAGAGATGATTTTCCAGAACCGGATACTCCTGTTACTGCAATGACTTTGTTGTGCGGCAATCTGAGGGAAATATTTTTAAGGTTGTTCTGTCGTGCGCCTTCAATTATGAGTTCTCTCTGAGACATCCAAATATTTTAACATATGCGGTAACACACTCAGTCGTGACATTTGGCAGCCCTAAAGCTTTGTAACTTTTTACTCGATAAAATTTAATAAATGTTTTAGCATTTAATTGTTATTTATAGTCCTATATTTTATTTGGTGAAAGTAACCAAACAGGAGGGAGACTTGCATGGATGAAGAAAAAACAATAGCTAAGGAACAAAAGCTCTTCTATCCACCAAAAGAATTTCAGGAAAAGGCTCATATAAAAAGCCTTGCAGAATATGAGAGACTTTATAAGCAGTCTATCGAAGACCCTGAAAGATTCTGGGCTGATATGGCTGAAAATATTACATGGTTTAAAAAGTGGGATAAGGGCATGGAGGGTGACTTTAATAAGGCTGAGATAGCATGGTTTAATGGCGCAAAATTAAATGTCTCATATAATTGTCTCGATAGACATCTAAATACTTCTCGCAAAAACAAGGCAGCCATAATATGGGAAGGAGAATCAGGAGAGAATAAGATATTTACATACCAGCAGCTTCATAGAGAGGTCTGCAGGTTTGCAAATCTCCTAAGGAAAAAAGGTGTAGGCAAGGGAGACTGTGTGGCCTTTTATCTTCCCATGATCCCTGAGCTTGCAATCGGAATGCTGGCATGTACAAGGATAGGTGCAGTGCATAGTGTTGTATTTGGCGGATTCAGTGCAAATTCCCTGAAGGAGAGGCTTAATGATTGCCAGGCAAAGGTCATTGTTACAGCAGATGGAGGGTTCAGGGGAGGCAAGGTAATTCCATTGAAAAAGAATGCTGACATAGCAACGAATGAGGCGCCGTCTGTTAAGACCTGCCTTGTTGTGAAAAGGGCGAATATATCTGTGGATATGAAGTTAGGACGCGACTTCTTTATTGATGAAGAACTCCTGGCAGGTGATATTTTATCTTATTGCGAACCTGAGCCCTATGATGCAGAGGATCCACTCTTTATTCTTTATACATCTGGTTCTACAGGAAAACCAAAAGGGCTTTTACATACAACTGCCGGCTACATTGTATATGTTGCTACTACATTTAAGTATATCTTTGATTATCATGAAGAAGATACATTTTGGTGTACAGCAGACATAGGCTGGATAACAGGACATTCATATATAGTCTATGGGCCATTGGCCTGTGGCGCTACAAGTGTGATGTTTGAGGGTGTACCAACCTATCCTGCTCCTGACAGGTACTGGGAGATTGTTGAAAAATACAGGGTCAATATATTTTATACAGCCCCTACTGTAATCCGTGCCCTTGCAAGGGAAGGAGAAGACTGGACAGAGAAAAGGGATTTAAGCAGTCTAAGGCTTCTGGGTTCTGTTGGAGAGCCGATAAATCCTGAGGCATGGTTATGGTATTACAAAAACATAGGTAAAGGTAGATGTCCTATTGTTGACACATGGTGGCAGACAGAGACGGGGGGTATTTTGATATGCTCTCTGCCAGGTGCCCTTCCTCAGAAGCCTGGACATGCAGGAAGACCATTTTTCAGCATAAGGCCAGCTATTCTGAGGCATGATGGAAAAGAGGCCTCTGTTAATGAAGAAGGTGTCCTTGTAATAAAGGCTCATTGGCCTGGCCTTGCGAGGACTATCTATGGGAACAAGGAACGATATATCGAAACCTATTTTTCCCAGTATCCTGGAAATTATTTTACAGGAGATGGTGCAAAGGTTGACAGTAATGGAGACTACAGGCTATTCGGTCGTATTGATGATGTAATAAATGTCTCGGGTCATAGACTCGGCACTGCAGAAATAGAGAGTGCCCTTGTTGCAAACACAAAGGTTGCAGAGGCCGCTGTTGTAGGTTTTCCTCACGAGATAAAGGGACAGGGGATATATGCCTTTGTCATCTTAAAGAGCGGGGTTGAGAAGGGAACTGAACTCGAAAAGGAACTGATTCAACAGGTAAGAAAGGATATAGGTCCCATCGCAACACCTGACAGTCTCCAATTTTCAGAAGGACTTCCAAAGACAAGGAGTGGCAAGATAATGCGAAGGATACTAAGGAAGATTGTTGAAGGAAGACTTGATGAGATTGGCGATACCTCTACACTGGCTGACCCTGCCATAATAGAGAAATTGATCGAAGGAAAGAAGGAGGTTTAAGATGTGGTATATCTCTATATTTAATGCTAAGGAAAATACTAACCAGGCGCAGATAACGCATGAGAGGGAAGAGTGGATACAGAAGGGTAAGGACAGGATTTTCCATCAGAAGTGTAAGACAATTAACCGATATGAAGTTTTAGGAATCTCTCCTCTCAAGATCTTTTTTATTATAGAGGCAGATGACCCAACAGTGCTTAATTTGCTTGCACACCATTTTGGTGATGCATGGAATTCTACTACTTATCCCATAGTCCAGAGGGAGATATATGAGGCGCTGGAGGAGGACCGCACGATTATTGGAGGCTGACTAATCTCATAATTTAAGCTATTTTATCTTTCCCGATATCGCCTTAAACTCCTCTGTCCCTGCAACTGGAAGAGCACAGTCTCTGTGCATTGGATACTGTTCATTCAGAACAATCGGAATATTGAGGAGCTTTGAAATCTCGATTAAGTGAAGGCAGTTGTCTATCATCTTCTGCCTCTCTTTCATCACAGCAGCAAGCTTCTCCTGAATATCGACGATGACAAGCACCGCCTCGTTTTTATCTAAAAAAACTTCTCCTTATACTCTTTTTAACGCCCCAAAAAGTTTTAATTTGGAGCAAACTGAAGCTTATCAGGACTTGCAAGTGTCCCTATTAGAAAAAGAAAAAGCCAGCTGAACTTCCCCCGGTTTAACGGACACACCGAAAGGTTAGGTTACAATATAACCTTATAACCTTGGGAGGTGTAAAAATGCAAGAGAGCAAAAAGCATAGGACGTACGATCTGAAGTTTAAAAAGGAAGCGATACGACTTGTGACAGAAGGTGGACGATCAGTGAGTGACGTAGCCCACGGTCTTGGGATTCATGAGAATCTGTTACATACATGGAAACGAAAGTATAAAGAAGATCCCTCATGCAGTTTTTCTG
>JACQXE010000026.1 GCA_016208915.1 Nitrospirota bacterium
CTGTGCCGCCGATACTCCCCGAGGCAGTATGGATTAATAAGCCGAAGTTGCTGCCAGTGAGTGAGGATGAAATACACTAAATGCAGATAAGGGGTGTCTCAATGTCATTGACATATTCCGTGCATCGGAGTTAAACTCCGTGTTTTGCTTGTCATGCCCGCAAGCGAAGCGCGTCGGGAATCCTCTTCGAAGAAAGATCCCGGACAAGCCGGAATGATCCGTTTAGATACCTCGCAGCTCTGATGCGGGGGTAGTTTATTAAATTCAAAAACCGTTTGACAATTTTATAAGGTAGTGCAATATTACAACTATAGACGGCATTACCGGGGGGGGTGATTCGTATTTAACCGCATGGTCCTATCTATGAAAGATAAAGGCAAGACAAAAGCACAGCTTATTAATGAACTGGCGCTGCTGCGTCAGCGTGCTGCCAGACTGGAGGCTTTTAAGGCCAGGTACAGTCGTGATGAGAAGGAATTGCAGGAGGCCAATGAAAGGTTGAATGCTATCTTAAAAGCTTCGCCGGAAGCTATTGTGACGCTAAATAATGATGGGATCGTTACACTGTGGAACGAGGCTGCGGAGCGTACATTCGGCTGGAGCAAAAGTGAAGTCATCGGGAAATTCAATCCGATAGTGCCTGAAAACAAATTTGAGGAATTCGTTTCATTGCGTGAAAGGGTATTGAAAGGTGAATCCTTGCACAACGTTGAACTCAGGCGGCAGAAAAAGAATGGCTCCCCTGTAGACATCAGTATATCAACGGCGCCGCTGCTTAATTCAAAAAATAAAGTCACCGGAATCCTGGCGGTAATCACGGATATCACCGGTCGCAAGAAAATGGAGAAGAAGCTTCGCGCCCTTTCTCTCAAAGATGACATGACAGGCCTTTACAACCGGCGGGGTTTCCTGACTTTTGCCAGACAGCAGTTGAAGATGGCGAACCGCAGGAAAGAGGGGGTTATGCTTCTTTTTGCGGACCTCGACGGCTTGAAAATGATTAACGACGGCTTCGGGCACAAGGCGGGCGATCTTATTTTGATGAGGACAGCCGCGCTTCTCAAAAATGTTTTTCGCGAGAGCGACATCATCGCCCGTATCGGCGGCGATGAATTTGTGGTGTTTTCAATTGAAACTCCCGGAATCGATATTGAGCTAATCAAAGATCGTTTTGAAAAACATGTTGAGAATTACAATGCCAGGAGGCCCCATATCTTCAGGCTCTCAGTAAGCACCGGCATAGTATATTACAAACCCGGATGCCCTTATTCCATTGAGGAGCTCCTGACACAGGCAGACAAGCTCATGTACGAGCAGAAGAGGCAGAAGCAAAAGTCTTAGTTTATTCTTACAGTTCTTTCGGGAATTGCATAAAAGAAAGCGCCCCCAATTAATGAGGGCGTTGCCTGTTAGCCTTAAAGATGTTCTAATAACCTGGGGCCTTTTCCTTTTTGGGCATTTCCTTCTTCATCTCTTTGCCCGTCTCTTCCTTCATCTCTTCTTTCTTGGTCTCGCCCATCTCGTGCTTCATTCCTTTTGTCATCGGCTTGCTCAATGATTTAATGTATGCGACGAGGTCCTTCATGTCTTCAGACTTCGGGTCAATTGTCTTGCCTTTATTTGCCATGATGATGCATACATTTATTGCATCTTCCAGTTTAAGCCACATGCCAGAAGGATTCTTCCACTCTTTTTTGGCTGCGGATTTTTCCAGACCCTTGCCGCCGGGATGACATGAACTGCATGACACTGAACCGCCTGCGAATTTAGGTTCATCGAAATACATTTTGCCCTTCTCTGCATTGCCTTCCATCTTGCTTCCAGCAAATCCGGAAGTTGCGATAAGGCCCACAACGATCATTGAAAACAGTACGATCTTTAATATCTTCATCTTCTTTCACCTCCTTCCAATCATGATTATCTGACAGCCGTAAACTACAAACCCTCAATCACCCTCATCAGTTTTGCGTTCCTACCTTTTCAAAAAAGTATCCCGGTCCCTAAAAACAACTGTACCGGATAAAGGGTTAAAATTAATATGCCAAGACTGAAATGCAAATTCCTCCATTTGTGGTCAGGCCCCTTTATTTTCCCCGAGATAAAAAATGTGGCGCTGATTAAAAGCGCGATATCCCATCCGATGATGAAATGCAAAGGATACTTCAGCAAGTGTCCGTAGTCCAGATAAGCCAGAGTCACTCCGGCGAAAAAACCGGCTATGCCCATTACCGCAAGTACCGGCCCGGTTTTCCTGTGGCGTTTTATTATATTGAATTGCGGCTTGCCGCCTGCCTTTCTTTGTCTCCTGATTCTTAATCCGAGAGACCCCTGGTAAATGAAAAGAAACATCATGAGCGTATTGTAAGCTCCGTGCACAAGTCTCAGATATGCTATTGTCTGTTTGTCTATCATTAATAAAATTCCCTCAACGTAGTCTCTATTTTAGACAGATCAAATGGCTGTCTCACAAGAGGTTTATCTTTGATCCCCGGTACCCTTTCTTCTAAAACCTGCCGGTGGTTTCTGTAAATTATTCCAAGCGGGATGCGGTCTCCCCATTCAAGGGCTTTTTGAAATGCCGCAATCCTGTCTTCCGGGTTATATTCAGGCACTATGTTATAAACTCTCTGCTTGTACCAGTCAAATGTATTGATCTTGTTGAATGTGACGCAAGGCTGGAGAATATCTACAAGGCTGAAGCCTTTGTGAGCTACCGCCTCTTTAATCAGCCAGGTCAGATGTTTCATATCACCGGCAAACCCTCTTGCCACGAAACTGCAATCGAGCGCTACAGCGAGCGCCATTGGATTTAGCTGTTCGGAAAAAACCCCGAAGGGCTGGTTCTTTGTCTTCATCCCTTCCATGCTTGTCGGGGACGCCTGTCCTTTTGTCAGCCCGTAGATCTGGTTGTCATGGACAAAGAGTTTTACATTTATATTTCTTCGTATGGCGTGAATGAGATGATTGCCGCCTTCGCCGTAGCAGTCGCCGTCTCCCGCAAACGCCATCACAAGCATCTCGTGATTTGTAAGCCTTATCCCCGTTGCAACGGGGAGCGTCCTGCCGTGAAGGCCGTTAAACGTATTGCATTTCACATAATGCGGAAATTTCCCGGCCTGCCCGATTCCCGATACGATGGTAAACTGATGGGGTCCGATGTTCAGCTCGATCATCGCATCCTTGAATGATTTGAGAATACTGAAATTACCGCACCCCGGACACCACGCCGGATGCCGGCCTCTGTAATCCTGTAATGTGGGCATATGGTTCTCCTGAAATATGTCCCTTTATAATTCCCGATCGTAGGGGCGGGTTTGAAACCCGCCCCTACGGAGAAGGGATAAATATCATATCTGGAAAAATTATAGAGGCTATGAGGTGAGAATGCAAATAATTATCAGCCGTCTTTTTCGCCAAGCCTTTCAAGCACATTCAGGAACACCTCAACTATTTTCGGATTATACTGCGTCCCTGAACATCGCTTGAGCTCGGAGATAGCATATTCTCTGCCCGGTGATTTTCTGTAAGGCCTGTCAGCGTTCATTGAATCAAACGAATCAGCGACTGAAAGTATGCTCGCGCAGACAGGTATGTCTTCGCCCCTGAGGCCAAAAGGGTAGCCTTTCCCGTCATATCTTTCATGGTGATGGAGAATGCCGGGGATGACATGGTTTAATTGTTTTATAGGAGCTATTATATCAGCGCCCTGCCCGGGATGTTTCTTTATAAGCTCATATTCTTCATCGGTGAGTTTGCCGGGTTTGTCAAGGAGACCGTCGAAGGTCCCGACTTTGCCTATGTCATGCAATATGCCGCACAGCCTGACGTGATTAATATCTTTCTCCTGCAGTCCCATCTCTCTTGCGATTTCCACCGCGTATCTTGTGACCCTTTCAGAATGACCTTTGGTCCATGGAGATTTTGCGTCAATAATTGAAATAAGTGATGTTGTTGTGTTAATAAGCAATTCCTGAAGATCGTCATAAAGCTTTGCGTGTTCAAGCGCCACGGTAATCTGAGACGCGATCTTCTCGGCTGTGGATATATGGCCGGGAGTGAGTTTATCTGAATATAGAGACCCGATATCCAGAATTCCCAGTATTTCGTCTTTACTGATAAGGGGGACTATAATGGATGATCTGATCCCGATTTCAATCTGCTCTCTATGATAAACACAATTAACGCTGTCTTTGGAAATGTCAGGGATCAAAAGAGAACCCCGTTTCTTCTCAATGATACCGAGATGAGAACTACCCGCATCACAAGTTCTGTCTTTAAAATTACCTACCCCCCATTCGGTAATCGGGCGGAATTTATCTCCCTCCTTAAGTAGAACAGCGACCCTGTCACATGTTATTAACCCGCTCGTCAGTGTAGTGGCTGTTTGTAAAATTGCATTTTTATCAATAGAAGACAGTATCTCCTTGTCAAGCTGTGCCATCGCGTTTATTGTTTCTATCTTGTTTGTTAATTCCTTCAGCCTTTCATTAGACTCCTCATAGAGTTTGCTGTTCTGAAGAGCAATGCCAAGCCCGCCGGCAAGCCCTTTGAGAAGGGAGATATCTTTTTGCTCTACAGGCTGGCCGGATGTATAAATGCCGCATATCATGCCGCTTATTTTTCCTCTGAAAGATATCGGGACCAGCATCACGCTTTTTATGCTGAAGGTATCAATTTTCTCTCCGCTGACAAGAACGCATTCTTCCGCGTTGTCAATAATTACGCCCTCCCCTTTAATGATCATGTCAATTGCCGGGAAGTCGCCCGGACGTATCGTTTTTGCCGCTAACATTTCCTTCTCGGAAGGACTTAACCCATAGGCTCCTGCGAATGCAAAGCTCCCGGCCTTGTCATCATAAAAATACAAGCTCATCCTGTTAAATCTCAGATATCTCGGGGCCAGATCCAGCACATTCCTGACAAGTTCTTTTTCTTCAAGGCTGGTGTTTAATGTCTCGACCAGCTCAAAAAGCGATTTTGATACTTCCGCCTCACTCTTTACTTCATCATAAAGCTGCGCCAGCTTATTCTCCGCCTTCTTGCGCTCGGTGATGTTGTGGATCAAGCCCACGGCATGCCATTTGTCTTTGACCATAATTCCCGAGGTGGAAACTTCAATCGGAAATTCTGTCCCGTCTTTTTTTAAGGCGGTCAATTCAAGTGTTTTCCCGATTACAAAACCCGTTCCCGTTGTGCTGAACTTAGCGAAACCATTCCTGTATTCTTCATGGTATCGCCGTGGCGCAAGAAACAAGTGCAAATCTTTTCCAAGGGCTTCCTGAGGTGTATGCCCGAATAATCTTTCCGCTGCCTGATTCCAGTAAACAATCCTTCCTTGATTGTCCATGACAATGATGCCGTCCACCGCGGTCGATGTTATCGCGCGGAATTTCTCCTCGCTTTCGTAAAGTGATTTCAGCGCCTGAGATAAGGCGTTCAGAGGGAATATCTTAATAATGAAATATCCCGACAGTCCCAGGACACATCCAAGCAACCCGAACAATGCCGTATTCTTCAAGACCGGACGCAAAGACCGGCTGATCTCGATCCTTGCCACAACATTCCCTGCATCAAAAAGCGGGTATATATGTTTTATTACAGGCGCCTCAACATCAACCTCGTTGGACGCAAGAACTTCGTTTTTAGTGTCAAAAATACGCCGGGCCTCTTTATCACCTTTGGCAGTGAAGCGGTTGAGCGCTTCATTGAGCCTGTGCTGCGAGTACCGCCAGTAGGAAGGATTTGCATTGATTAATTGAGTAATAAAATATGCGTTGGCTTCCGCCTCAGTCTCAATCATCGAGGACTGTTCCTGATAGCTTAAAACAAAATAAGCGGAGGGCAGCAGGACCGCCACCATGATTGACAAAATCAAAGCCAGAAAGCTTGTTATCCTGATTACCTTGCTGCCGCCCGTTTCTTTCATTACTTCCCTGACAAAGCAATAAACCCTGTCTTTTTAAGAATCGCCATGCCTTCCTCTGAATTTATGAATTCGATGAAATTATTTGTGGCCGGACTGCTCCTCGGCCCCTTAACAAGGAACAGGGGTTTGTAATAAGAATACTTTCCATCAGCAAAGTTTTTCATACTCGGCATTACACCGTCCAGTGTCACAATGTTGAACGCTCTTTTTTCTGATATAATCTGACCGACCGTTGCCGCTCCGAAAGAACCGGGGACCTTTTCCAATGCGTCTGCGCAGTCCTGGTCCGTAGTTGCCATCGTCAACCCTTCCCGCGACATCGCTTTCTGTACCGCCTCTTTCATTTCCACAGACATACTTTTCATCAAGACGGTATCCGCATCTGATTCAGGACGCAATATTATTCTGATGGGCGTGCCATTCGGCCAGTTTTTCGTCTCGCCTGCATACATTTTTGCAATATTCTTAAGTGTGAGATTTATGGCTCCAGATTTTCCGGAAAACACAAATACAAACGGAGTCCGGGCAAGCTCCACGGCTATAGCTCCGTAAATGCGTTCACTGTCTTTTAACTGTCTTGCGCTGAGACCGAGATCCAGCGCTCCCTCATTAACTGCCTTTATGCCTCCGCTGCTTCCAAGGCTTGGAAGTACGACAACAGTCACACCCGGATGTAATTTATGAAAAGCATCTCCCAGGTCCCTGAAGCTGCCTAACGCATTGCCTGTCCCTCCCACTCTGATCGTCCCATTGAGGTCTTCAGCATAGAGGCATATGCTCATGAGCAAGAGACAAAGGACAACTGTTGATGCAAAAATAATTAACTGCCTGAATTTTATCTTTCCCGGATTAGCCACAACTTTTTTGCAGCAGCGCATACATTCCTCTATTTTTTTATATAAATAAACAACCTTTGCACATCGTTCACCCCCCAACGGCACACACGATATAAATACTTTTAGCAAGTATTTTATCGGAATACGTTTAAAATTTCTTAAGGATTTTCCCTAATAAGGTAATTAGATGTTTTAATTGAGTGCAATTAAAGATTGAAAGCTCAAATTATTTCAGGGTTAGGTCTGTGCAAGGCGGGAATAAATTTCTTTTAGTAATTCATTTACTGTAAAAGGCCTTCCGTCGTATTTATTAATGCGATGATTGAAGTCAAATCCGGTCTCTGCCCTCATAAGCCGCGCAAACTGTCCTGTGGCATTGTTCTCTATGCAGATGGTAATCTTTGCATTATTGAGAATGCGCAGATAATTAAACTTGTCTATTGAAGGAAACGGATAAAGTTCGCTGAAGTGAAGCATGGCGATAGTTTTATAAGAAAATCTCCCCTCACCCCTCTTTTCCAAAGAGGGGGAAATAAGTTCCCCTTTGTAAAAGGGGGGTGCAGGGGGATTTTGCAAAAGAACATCAACCGCTTCTTTCATCACGCCACAGGTGGAACCCCATCCGGCAATTACAATTTCAGGTTCTTCCTTACCGTAAAAGACCGGAGGTCCGATCTCCTGCCTGATGAGGGGTATTTTTTTGAACAACCGCTTGTCCAGCATCTTTATCCTCGTTTCCGCGTCTTCTACGATATGCCCTTCTTCATCATGCTCGTCACTGTCTGTTACCATCAGATGTTTTGCATCTCCGGGAATTCCCAGAGGCGTCACGCCTGTCTGTGTAAAAGCATGGCGTTTGTATTCAGGAAGATTCTTGAATACATCACCTCTCAATCTGTAGTCAGCATATTTGATTTTGGTTAAATCAAATCCATCATATGTCCATTGCGAATCTGCAAGGTATTGGTCAAAAATAATAATAACGGGTATCTGATATTTTTCGGCAATATCAAAAGCCCTGTTTGTCAGATAAAAGGCCTGCTCAGGTGTTCCCGGAGCAAAAATCACCCTCGGAAACTCTCCGTGGGCAGTGTAAAGCGCAAACTGCAAATCACCCTGCTCCGTCCTTGTCGGAAATCCTGTTGCTGGCCCTGGCCTCTGTCCAAGAGCGATGACAACGGGGGTCTCGGTCATCCCGGCAAGTGACAGCCCCTCCACCATGAGCGCAAACCCGCCTCCGGAAGTTCCGGTCATGGCCCTCACTCCTGCGAATGACGCGCCAAGGGCCATATTGATCGCGGCAATTTCATCTTCAGACTGCTCGACAATAATTCCGTATTCCGCTTCCTTGTCCGCGATGTAATTCATAATTCCAGTGGAAGGCGTCATCGGATATGCGGAATAAAATTTTAAGCCTGAAGCGATCGCTCCGAGTGCTATCGCTTCAGCCCCGGTCATAAGAAGCAGGGGCGCTGCATGCAACGCCTCTACGGCAAACGAACACCTGTGACAATTCTTCAGGGCAAATTCATGTCCTGCCGCTGCAGCGTTTATATTGCCTTTTATAACGTCGTCTCCTTTTTTCATGAAGGTGTCTTTTATGATATCGAATAATATATTCAGCTCTATCTTCAGCATTCCAAGCACGGCGCCGGTTGCTACAGTGTTTGCCATGATCTTATTGCCTCCGTGTTCAAATGCAAGGTCAACAAAAGGGACGTCGAGGTAGTTTCCCTTATCCCGCTTTTCTTTCAATGACTTTGAATCGTAAATAATGAGACCGTTTTCCGTAAGCTCATTTTCATGCAGCAATATACTGTCTTTGTCAAACGCGACCACAATATCAATCCCGTCCCTGGATGCTGTAACAGGATTGTCAGCCAATCTGATCTGATAAAAATTATGTCCGCCCCTTATGCGGGATTCGTAGTCCTGGTGCGTAAAGACGTGATACCCTGACCTCGTAAATACCTTTGCGAGCGTATCACCAACAGTCTGGATGCCCTGCCCTGCCTCACCGCCTATCTTTATTGAATAGTCCATACGTAAAAAATAAAATTCAAAATCAAGATCATTCTGTTTATATACAAAGTATAAATAAGGTAATCATCAACAATAAGAATGTGTCCTTTATTGTCAGCGTTCATTTGTCCAGGACTTCTCTAATCTTGCTCAGAAGAACCGCCGGAGGGGCCGGTTTTGCAATGAAGTCCAGTCCCTGCGCGATAATATCCTGTTTATAAATATGCTCTTCCGGATACCCGCTTGTAAAAAGGGCCTTAACGTCCTGCCTTACATGTTTTATCTTTTCATAAGCTTCCCTGCCGTTGATTTTTGGCATTATGAGATCAAAAAAGAGGAGCTGGATTTCATCCCTGTGCGTCATGAATATTTCCACCGCGTCCTCTCCGTTGACCGCCTCTATAACTTTATACCCCGATTCCTCAAGCAAATGAATTGAAAGTTTTCTCACCGCGTCATCATCTTCAGCCACCAGTATTGTCTCTGTCCCTCCTGCGGGGGCAACGCGCTCTGGAGTTTTTGTTTTTTGAGGACCTTCAGCTTTTGTCATGGGCAGGTATATCCTGAAGGTTGTGCCCTTCCCTAATTCACTGTAGCAATTGATATATCCGCCGTGCTGCTTTACGATTCCATATACTATGGAAAGACCGAGTCCCGTGCCCTTTCCAATTTCCTTGGTTGTAAAAAAAGGATCGAATATCCTGTCAATTGTTCTTTTATCCATGCCGGTCCCAATGTCAGTAAAAGCTATAAGGACATATGCTCCGGGTTCTCCGTAGCCATGCATTTTTATAAATCCCCTGTCCAGGTGCACGGTCCCCGTACTTATACTTATTGTCCCTCCGTTTGGCATTGCATCACGGGCATTTGTCGCAAGGTTCATGAACACCTGCTCCATCTGGGAGGTATCAGCCATCACTGTCAAATCCTCATTCGGGAGTGTTGTCTTAAGCTCAATATCCTCTCCTATGACCCTGACGAGAAACTTTTCCACCCTCTTGACAACAGAGTTGAGGTTTACTTTTGCCGGATTGCTTACCTGTTTCCTGCTGAAGGCAAGCAGGCTCTGTGTCAGGGAAGCGGCCCTGTCAGCCGAGGACAGGATCTGATCGAGATGTATTATTAACGGGTCATCAGGTCTCATCTTCATCTGAAGTATGCTCGCATATCCGATTATCGCTGTCAGGATATTATTAAAGTCGTGGGAAATCCCTGCCGCAATCTGCCCGATTGCCTCCATCTTCTGGGCCTGGCGGAGCTGGTCTTCAAGTTTGCATTTTTCAGTTATATCATTGATGATCTCTATTACCGATACTATTTCACCTGCGGCATTTTTCATGGGAAAAGATTTTGTCTCCACGTTAAAAGGATTGCCTCCCTTCTTGTGAACATGCAGGGCTGTGTGAGGCTCTCCGGTTTCGAAAGTATGTTTTACAACACAGTCAACTCCCGCTTTGTAGCAGGGACTGTCCATATAATGTGCAAGTTCATAGCAGTGCCTGCCTGTAACTTTTTCAATCGGAAGGTCGACCATGCCGAGATACGCCCTGTTTGCGGATACAACCCTGTATTCGGGATCGACAACAATGAATCCTTCATCAACACTCTCAAGGATATTTCTTATGAAGGCCTCCGACTGCTCTATCCGCGCATTGGCCTCCTGAAGCTCCAGGATTTTTCCCTCTAACTTGGTGGCGACAATGTTGCTGTATTTCTTAAGATACTCCAGGTCATCTTCGAGCAATTCTTCTGCGGCATTTGTATCTGCCTTAAGCCTGTATCCTTCAATAATGCCGCTTACTTCTTTCCAGAATTCATCCGGCTCTTTAGGCTTGGCAATAAACGCCTCCGCGCCGAGGGACATAGCAAGTTCGGCTTCCCTGTTTCCGACATATGTCGCGGAATAAAAAATAAACGGAACAGATCGCAGAACTTTATCTGTCTTGACCGCCCTGAGGAACTGAAAGCCGTCCATCCCCGGCATAAGAGCATCCGAGATTATGAGGTCGGGTTTATGAACAGCCGTAAGCTCAAGCCCTTCCACTCCGTCCCTTGCCTCAATGACAGCGCAGTTGCGGCGTTCAAGGTTGTATCTCAAAAGCTTTCTTGCATCGCTATTGTCGTCAACAATAAGGATTTTCATATTTACTCTCAATCAGTGAATAGTAGTTAGTGAATAGTTTTTCAAAATGCTGTTTATGAAGTCAGCTTTGTTTCTATTCACTAACTGCTTTTCACTATTCACTTTTTTATTACTGTATGTATTTTCTCCATAATCGTGAGTGGGTCAATCGGTTTTTCAAAGTATGCGTTGCAGCCTGCCGCTAAAATACTCTCCATGTCACCCTGCATGGCATAAGAAGTTATGGCGATGATGGGGACCTTTCTGCCTGCCTCAGAATTCCTTATCCGCCTTGTTGTCTCAAGCCCGTCAATGCCGGGTAAATTTATATCAACAATGATGAAGAAAGGACCCAAGCGCAAAGCGAGAGAAACACCCTCTTCGCCCGTGATTGCCGAAACAACATCATATCCGCTTCGCTTAAGCGCGTAGGTTATAAGCCGCAGATTGTCTGCGTTATCCTCTATTACCAAAACCTTTTTCATCAATCCTCGCAGGTATAACTATAGAAAATGTACTTCCCTCCCGATGCCGGCTTGATAAGAGTATATCACCTTTTAAAACCTCTGTAACAAGCTTTTTAGTAAGATAAAGGCCGAGACCTGTGCCGGGAATCGATGCCCTCATGGGAGAATCAAAGCGGACAAAGGCATTAAACAGTTTCGGAAAGTCCTCTTCTCTGATGCCGATGCCGGTGTCTTCAACAGAAATCTCTACGAGATTTCTGTCCCTGACCCCTAAGCGTGCTTGCACGCTTACGCTTCCTTTCTCCGTATACTTCACTGCGTTACTCAAAAGGTTCAGCATACATTGAAGCAGTCTTCTCCTGTCCGTATGCATCTCCTGATGAATAGATTCAACGGTCAGAGAAAGCTTTTTTTCATCTATTTCTTTTGCAAAGAAATGAACAGCCTCTTCAATAACATCATGCAAGTCAAAGTCTTCGGGCACTGAGTCTATCCTCCCCGCCTCAATCTTGGAGACGTCAATAACGTCATTTATCAGATTGAGAAGATGCCTGCCCGACCTCAGTATTGTGGAAAGGTTCCCTTTTTGTTCAGCATTCACCGGGCCTACCCACTCATTCAGGAGGATGCTCGAAAAACCTATAATGGAATTCAGCGGTGTCCTGAGTTCATGGCTCATCGAAGCGATAAACATGGACTTCACGCGGTCCATTTCCTGCAGCTTGATATTTGCCTTCTTCAGTTCTTCCGTCTTCATATTCAGGTCTTCTACAATGTTCACTAATGCCCGCTGGCTGTCACGCAACTCCAGTCCTTTGGCCTCAAGTTCAACAGTACGCTCGCGCACCCGTTGTTCAAGCCCTTCGTTGAGTTTGCGTATTTCTTTTTCGGCCTGCTTGCGCTCAGTAATGTCTTCCGAGATACCGAGCAGATATAGCGGGTTACCTTCTCTGTCCAGTATCGGCAACTTTTTGGTATGCAAGACCTTCTCATCTCCGTGCCTTGTCCTGACGGTCTCCTCCCGGATTTCGATGAGCTGGTTATTGCTGAAGACCTCCCGGTCTTTAATAGTGAAAAAATCGGCCTCATGCTTCGGGAAGAAGTCATAATTGTTTTTGCCTATCAACTCTTCCCTCGAATATCCCAACAGCTTTTCGCCCGCTTTGTTGAATCTCACAAATCTCAGATTTGCGGCGTCCTTTACAAAAACCATATCAGGGATGTTCTCGACAATGCTGTCCACGAACTCCTCGCTTTGCATAATCGCCTTTTGAGATTTCACCTGCCCCAGAATAAACCTTTTGCCTCTGAAAAAAACAAGCACGAGCATTGTCGAGCCGATTGACCAGATTACAAGATGGGAAAGGAGCAAGGCATTGATTGCCTTCTTCTCCATTGTCATGTATGGAGCCATCGGCACATTGACTCCCACGCCGCCCCTGATATCGCCTTCCTTGTATCCCTGATGCGCATGGCACTTCAGGCATCCAGCCTGCACCACCATTGGCCTCATCAGCCGGAGGCTCCGCTGCCTGTGATGCTCGGTTATGGTAAAAAACTCCTTCGCCCCCTTCTCAAAGGCCGTCAATGCCTCGCGTTCCCATGCGTCAGGAGCATTGCTCGGATTCAGGGGCTTGAGGCTTGTTATGCGTCCATTGATGCCATAGAGTTCATCGAAGTCGGCCATCAGCTGCCGTAACATGTATGCTGGGTTCATCAGGGTGAGGCGCTTGCCGGAGGGAAGTGTGATATCGCGATCCGGGATGTGGCTGAGATATGGGTTTGGCGGGGTCTGCCCGGTCGGAGGCACATAGACTCCTCCGTGCTTTGTTCCCCATAGACGAAAAGCGTAGTCTTTATTGAAATTGGCAAGAGCCTCTTTTTTTACGAGCGCAAGAGTTTGCTGCCGCTCGTTATAAATGTTCCATGAGGCTGAACAGATGACAGTGACAGTCCATACAAGCGCTGCCGCTCCAATGGTCCGGTAGAAATAAGTGAGACCTTTATCGTTTGTGGTTTTTATCGCCATGCACGACTCCGCTTACATCTTATCGAATGTAAAGAAAAAGTCAATTTCCATTCTCTTATATTGAAATTTCGGGAGTTCTCAGAAGAGATACGTCCCGGTGCAGTTTCTACAAAGGGAAACAATAAGTATGCTTCAGGCATTTCTTTTGATAAGCAAAGCCTTGAGAGCAGCCGGATCAGAAACAGGCCCGTAGCACACATTTTTCATGCAAGGGACAACATAGCCTTTATCTTCTCCGTAACCAATAATTTTATATGGGGTGGGTAGCGACAAAGCGGTTGATGTCAGGTCCGATGACGCTGGAGTATTAAGCGTAACTTTGACCGGATTGAAGCAGGCGTCAAGCGCGCAAAAATAATATCCTGAATGGATGCCGATATTCTTCGCCTTTGACGAAAATAATCTTAAAGCCTTTTCCGCATAGCGAAGATACCCGTCATTATTAACCATGAAGGACAGCTTGAGCATCTGTATTATAAGAATTGAATTCGCCGAGGGGTGCGGTATGTCCTCAATGCCTTTTATCTTCATTTCGAGAAGGTGCTCATCCGTATCAAAGAAACCGCCTTCGTCACTGTCCCATAAATTTTCCATGCACAATTTCATGAGTCCGTCCGCCTGCTCAAGGTATGAGGCCTTGCCTGTTACTTCATATGCTGAGATCAGGGCGTCAATAAGATATGCGTAGTCATCCAGCAGGGCTTTGACATCTTCAGTATGGAAGAGCCTGTTTTCAATAAACCGCAGCTTCAGTATCTTCTCAAGGCTCTTAATTGCGAATTCCTTCAGGCCCTCGTCTTTGAATACCTTGTACCCCAATAAAAAAGCCGATATCAGCATCCCGTTTACTGACGAGTAGAATGTCTTATCGATGAAAGGGGTCTGCCTTTGATTTCTTTCTTGGAGCAATTTTGATCTCCCGCTTTTGATCATCGCGGCAATTTCCTTTACATCCTTTCCGGTTTTCACGGCAACGTCTTCCGCGCTTAGTGCAACAAACAGGACCCTCTTCGTCTCATCATGATGCATCGCCCCGGCGTCGCTCATCAAATAAAGGGAAAGCGCCTTGTACTCTTCGTCATTGAGCGCTTTCCTGAGATCATCGTCCGTCCATGTAAAATATCCACCTTCATCAGCAGGAGTGACATCGGCATCCTGACTGACATAAAATCCGCCGTCGGGACCGGACAACACGTCCCGGATGAAATTAAACGTCCCCTTTGCAACCTCCATGAAAAGCCTGTCGCCAAAGACAGCATATGCGTTTATGTAATTCCTGAGAAGCCATGCGTTGTCGTCCGCCATTTTTTCAAAGTGCGGGATTATCCAGGCCCTGTCGGTTGAATACCTGTGAAACCCTCCTCCGATCTGATCGTGAAATCCACCTAATGCCATTGCTTCGAGAGTTTTCCTGACAGCGAGCCCTGCGGATTCATTATTGGACAGGACATATCTGCCGAGAAGAAACTCCAACGCCCCGGGCATCGGGAATTTAGGCGCGGTCCCAAAGCCCCCGTTCTGCGGGTCGAATTCCGAGAGCATGTCCGTCACGGCGCCATCAAGAAGGGACTCGTTTATGTCGCCTGCTGTTACCGGGGCGGTTTTTAAGGCGTTCATAAGCTTCTCAGTGTATTCGGCGATGTCGTCTTTCTGCCTCCGGTAAAGCTCGTCGACCGCCCTCAGCACTTTTTTAAAACCTGGCCTGCCGAGTTTTTCTTCGGGTGGGAAATACGTCCCGCCGAAGAAAGGGACCTTGCCGGGAGTGAGAAAGACGCTGAGAGGCCATCCGCCGCCGGAGCCCATTGCCGCAGCCGCAAGCTGGTATCTCCTGTCTATGTCCGGGCGCTCATCCCTGTCGAGTTTTATGCTTATGAAATTCTCATTGAGGAGCCCGGCGATCTCGTCATCGTAAAAACATTCCTCAGCCATCACATGACACCAGTGGCACCATACCGCTCCGGAGCTCAAAAAAACCGGTTTGTCTTCAAGCCTTGCCTTCTCAAAGGATTCTTCAGACCATGGATACCAGTCGATCTTTTGATTTGCGGAATGTTTCAGGTAAGCGGACTTTTCTTTGGAGAGCCTGTTCATCGCAGATTTTCTTCAAAAAGTAAAACACTGAGACACGGAGGCACAGAGGAATTAACAATAAAAAAAGTTCTATTCTTTTTTCAGTGTCTCAGTGACTCCGTGGTTTTAAAAGCGTCAGATTACCACTACCGAATCTTCAGTTCCGAAATCATTGGGAATGTATTTATCTGCAAACCAGTCGTTTTCCCAGCGGTTGGAGTCAATAAGATACCTGAATCTGTATTCCCTGTTGCATGGGAGTTCAAGAGTCAACGTAAAGTCGCCGTTCTTGAGCTTCTTCATCTGGTTTTCGGTAAGGTTCCAGTTGTTGAAATCTCCAACAACAGAAACCATTTGAGCTCCGTGCGCCGCTTCTTTAGGCAGACGGAATGAAACCTTGCAGATGTTGTCTGATTTTAAATACTGTTTCTTCAGGCTCTTTGGCTCGGCTGCCTTCTTTGATTTTGCAGATGAAGCCTTTTTGGCAGGCGCAGTTAATGTGGCGCTGTATGCTTTTTTTTCAATTGCTTTCTTCATGATACCCCTCCTTCAAGGTCTACAATAATACAAATTATGTATCTCGTATATTTTAATGATTTCTATGCTCTTATACTAATTAATGCTTTTACCATTATACTTCCTATTGTGCAAATTTCCAAGTCTTAAATCCAAATATGTTAAATCCAAATATCAAATATTCAAAGACCCTAAGACAACATCAGTACAGGCATTTTCACCTTTGCAGATATGAAATAACTTCTTCCGACGGCTTGGGAAGCCCCGCGATTTTCCATGCTTTTAACGGGTCCATGAAAGTTTCGTTAACGCAATCACCGGGTTTATGCACATTTTTGCAGACAGCGCCAAGTATGGGAAAGGCCTTGAACTTCGTATAATATTCCCTCATGAATTTTATTATCTCCAGCCTGTCTTTTGAAAGTTCTTCAATGCCTTCATTCTCGGCCAGGCCGCACGCTGTTTTTTCGCTCCAGTCGTCAAAATTTACAAGATATCCTTCTTCATCAAGCTTAATTTTTACTCCGCCGTATTCAATTACAGGCATGTTGCACCTCCTGAAAATTATTTTAGCAATTCAAAGTTCTTTACAAATTCGGCAATCTTTATGCCAAGATAAATGCACTTTATTCCGTCCATGCATTCATCAGCATCTTTATTTTCAATATGGGTTATCAATTCATGTGAGTCCTTCCTTAGTGTGACGTCATACGTTTTCAATTCACGGTTGAAATCAAGACTGACAGTAATGCCATGCTCTTGAAGCTCAGGATACATCTCCATGATCGTGTCTTTCAGCGCAACATTTGTGTAACCCATTTACCCTCCTCTAATAGCTAACAGCTATTAGCTATTAGCTGTCAGCTATTTGTTACGCCCACGGCGTACCTCCATCGACAATGCTGTGCTCTTCCCACATAAACCAGCTGCCTGTGTCCGAAAGGAAAAAATAAGTGTTCGCGAATATGTCGTAATGCTGCTGCTCTTCTTTAATTAACCTCTCAAACAGATTTTTTTCCTTTCCGGTCTTTGCCCCCTCTGCTGATTTTTTGTAAAATTCAACGCCTTCTTTCTCCATACTCATCGCAATCTTGAAGGCCTCAAGCTCGTCTGTAGTCGCCTCAACCTTATGCAGCATTTCGTCTTTCATTTCCTCAAAAACTGTTTTTATATTTTTCATCGGGCTTACATCCTTAGACTTTATCTCAAGCCCCTTCATTATCTGCGAGAGTATTTCAAGGTGCCTCTTCTCGTCTTCCCTTATAGTCAGAAACATCTTTTTTCCGACGGCGTGGGCTATTTTATCAGCCGCTTCTTGGTAAAACTTTATTGCGTCCGTTTCCATCTTAATGGCAATTTCTATAGCGTTCATATTGCGTTTCCCCTTTCATCGAGTTAAATAAATTTGTTGAACTGTCCGCATTCTCTAATTTAATATACCTTCACGAGTTTCAGTCTCAGGTCTTTAAGATAATCAACGTGCTTCATTTCCTGTGCCATCATCTCCTCAAAAACGACTTTCGCATTTGTATCTTTCGCTCCCTGAGACAGCTTGCGGTAAAGATTATAAGCCTTGCCCTCTATTTCCATTGCCAGTGTGAGCGCCGCTTTTTCATCCTTTATCTGATATTTCTCAATCTTTGCCTCAAGGTCTTTTACCGGAATGCCTGCCTCCGTCATTGGGGCCTCGGTTCTTTTATTAAACTCCTCGAAACTTCTAAGTTCAATGTCGCCGTTTACTGACTGGTACAAAGACTGGATAAAGTCCATATGCTTCTGCTCCCAGTCGGAGAGCTCCCTGAATGTTTTTTTGGCATCGCCGCTGACCGACATGTCGGAGGCCTGAGAATAGAATTCCCTGGTCCCTTTCTCCATCAGAAAGGCTTCAATAAGCGCGTTAAGCAAGTCCTCTTTCCCGGTCACCATTGTTATTTTATTCTCCCTTCCGCCGCGTTCCAGTCAATGTTCTTGAAGAATGCTTCAATGTAGTCCGCCCTTTTCAGGCCGTAATCAATCATAAAGGCGTGTTCAAAAACGTCCATTATCAGGACAAGTTTGCAGCCTGCCGGATGCGAGACATCGTGCTCGTTTATCCAGAAGTTGATGAGCCTGCCGCTGATGCTATCCTGGTATAGCGCAATCCATCCGATCCCCCTCATAGCTCCGGTCGCCCTGAAATCCTTTTCCCACGCTTCATAGCTGCCGAAATCCTCAATCATCTTTTTGGCAAGCGCGCCGTTTTTATTGATCTCGCCTTTGCCGCCGAGGTTTTCAAAGTAATATTCGTGAAGTCTCATCCCGTTAAATTCCCAGCCGAGCCTCCTCTTTAGTTCAGCAAACTCCGGAGCTCCGGTCTTGCCGTCTTTCAGCATCTGGTCCAGTGTGTCAAGCACCTTGTTCGTATTGGTCACGTATCCCTGATAAAGTGTGAAGTGGTTTTTCAAAAGCGTTTCGCTGAACCCCTGCATCCCTAAAAGCTTTCCGTAGTCTTTCGCTGCATATGGCATTTTTTCCTCCTTTTTGATTTTCAAGATAATCTATAATACCTCATTTAAAGCAAATCCCCTTCTTGAATTCTTCACACACCGGCCCCCTTTCTCAGTCATTGTGCTTTATCCTTAGATGGAGATCATACAGCGCCTTTCCCGTAAAAAAATCCGCCCATGCGATTCCGATGTCCGGAAGGGTTGACTTCAGAAACCAGTCCCTGAAGGGAGCAGATCTTGAAGTTAGTTCCGCGATGCTGAAATGCGCCATAAACACAGTGCCGTAAATAACAATGATACCGTTGAGAAGATAAGCGTAGGCAATGGTCTTTCTTGACATAAAAAGCGCGGTAACCGCAATGACGTCAATTAACGGAAATATAAAAGAAAGAAATTTCGTTCCGTCAAAGCTGAGGGTTTTAGTGACCGGGTCCGCCACCATGAAATTATGGATCCTGTAATGAAGCATAAGCCCCGACAAAGCTAAAACAAAAAGCGATATTAACAGCGCCCTTTTTGTATACATATTATCCTCAAAAGTTAAACCTGGCCAAATGGCCTAAATAAAAAGTCAGGCCTATCATTATGATGTGGAGTATCCACCATCCGGGTTTATATCTCATGAAATATTTCAGCATGTCATCTCCACAAAAGATGCCCCAGCGTATAAACTGCCGCGATTGCCGCAAGGTGGATCAGCCACCATCCCGGAGTTAGAAATCCTATCCTGTCGGACAATTTTCTTTGCTCCATTCAGCGCTCCTTATTTTTCAAAGCTGAAATTATATCCATCACCATTCTTAATTTCAATCATTGTTTCAGAATTAAGCTTACTGATTTGTTGAAATCATAGGCACTTATATAGTAGTCACCCATGATATAAATCATAACAATCATTATCTTGGAGAAAGTTTATCATATCTTAAAAGAATGTCAATTATTTTCGAGTCTTGCGATAAAATTATTGAGAGGAAATAAATGATAAAGGCAACTATTTTTGATTTCCGCGGGGTGCTGGCTGAAGAAGAAGCTTCAAGAAAGGCATCAGCGCCATCGCCATACAAAACCATCTCAATCCGGATGAGCTGTTCATACTTGCGGAAAAACCCATATACGATTCAGGTTATGTAGCCGGGACTTCCCGCGAGGCGGATTACTGGACCGCTTTCAGAAAACAAACCGGCATTACAAATCCAGACAACGAACTCAGGGAAACCATCCTGACCGCGTTTGCTTTAAGACCTGCGATGATAAGACAAGTTGAAAGGATAAAAAGCCTGGGCTTCATTACCGCGATCCTAAGCGACCAGACAAATCAGACTATATCTATTGGAAAAAATGATAAAAATTTAACTTCCCTTAGAAGAATGTCGAATATGACAAATAGATGAATAAAGAAAAATACATAGAAAGACAACTTGAACAGAAATTCCGTTCCCTCGTCGATTCTACAGAAGATTCGATATATCTGCTTGACAGGCATTACAGATATCTTTTTGTAAACAAAAAGCATTTGTCAAGAATGGGGCTTTCTGATAATGAATATATCGGCAAGCCGTTTGGTGAGATACATTCTTTTGCAGACACAAAGGTTTTTACTGGAATCGTTGATAAAGTATTTGAGTCAGGCCAGTTTGTTCATGATGAATACAGGAGCAATAGGGATGGACAATATTTCCTCCAGACATTCAGCCCCGTTAAAAATGAAAAGAAAGAAACCATTGCTGTAACTATTGTCTCAAAAAACATCACAAAGCTGAAGCTGATGGAGGAACAACTCCGTACCCTCTCACTGAAGGATGAACTTACCGGGCTATATAACAGGCGGGGTGTGTTTACTTTAGCCGAACATCTGTTCAAGCAGGCCAATCGTAAAAATGAGGGGTTATTTCTGCTATATGCCGACCTCGATAATTTCAAGAGAATTAACGATACCTACGGACATCAGGAAGGCGATACGGCATTAGCTGAAGTTGCACAAATTTTCAGAAATAATTATCGTGATTCAGATGTTATTGGTCGTATCGGAGGCGATGAATTTGTAGTTGTTCTGGTGGGCACTTCTCATGATAATATAAACATGATCGCTAACCATTTCCGGAGTGCTCTTGATGAGTACAATGCAAAAGACAATCTGCAATACAATCTTTCTATCAGCATCGGCGTAGTGTATTATGATCCCAAATCTCCGCGTTCTTTTGATGAACTGCTGTCCCGTGCAGACGCATTAATGTATGAACAGAAACGGCAGAAGCACAACAACAGCAAATAAATAATTAGTAATAGTACATGGAGATCTTAAAAATTTACTTGATATGTGATTAGACACCTGTAAACGAGCCAACCCAAAAAGTCACAGTTTTTTACTTCACAAATGAACACTCTCCAGACTAAAGTCTGAGTTTCGGGCCTCATGGCATGTCTGCCATGACTAAACAAAACAGTCTCCGATAGATATTCAAAATAATTAATTGTGTTATTAGATAAAATATTTGAGCCCAGTCAAATAAATGCGATACTATATAAAGAATAAGTGACATCGAACAAACTAATAATTAACGGTCACTATATGAAAAGGGAAATGAAAAAATCGATAACAGACTGGGAATCAATATTAAACTCTGTTTCTGACCCTGTTTCAATTCATGATAAAACCTACAAGCTTATTTGGGTAAATCAGGCTTTCACGAAACTTTTTAGTAAGAAACATAATGAGCTTATTGGGAAAAAATGCTTCGAAATAATACATGATAAAAATGAACCCTGGCCTGTATGTCCGCACAGTATGACCCTGAAAACCGGAAAAGCATGTACAGAGGAATTTTTCGAACTTAATGTAGGACGCTATTTGCAAGTATCGACATCTCCTATATCTGATGAGAAGGCGAAGATTATCGGTAGCGTTCATATATTGAAAGACATCACCGACAGCAAGAAGGCAGATAAAGCATTACAGAAAACTCACGACGAGATGGAAAAAAGGGTAAAAGAGCGTACAGCCGAACTGGAAGCAGCCTCAGAACTTCTTAAAGAGGAGATCATTGAGCGCCAGACTATAGAGAAGGAACTGCTGTTCAGGAATGCCATCCTTCAAGGCCAGTCGGAGACATCAATTGATGGAATACTTGTGGTAAACAGTGAAGGAAAAGTTATTTCGTGCAATAACCGTATGAGACAGATGTGGAATGTTCCACAGGAATTATGGAATACAGGAAACGATGAAGCCTTGCTTAACTATGCAATAACTCAATTAAAAAACCCTGATGAATTCTTAAATAAAGTGAAGCATCTTTATGCTCACAGAGAGAAGAAAAGCAGAGATGAAATAGAACTAAAAGACGGAAAATGTTTCGATAGATATTCTTCTCCTTTAGTGGATTCCAGAGGCAAATACCACGGGAGAGTATGGTATTTCCGTGATATAACTGAACGGAAAAAGACAGAGAATTCTCTTCTGGAAACGGAGAAAAAGCTGAAAGCTCATACAACAGAACTATCGGAAAGCAATGCGGCTTTAAAGGTATTGTTAAAGCAGAGGGAGCAGGACCGGAAAGATTTTGAAGATAATATCCTGTCCAATCTAAAGAAATTAGTATTGCCTTATTTAGTAAAATTAAAAAGAAATAAGCCGCTTTCTATAGATCTTACCTATTTAAATATCATTGAATCAAATCTGAATGATGTTGTTTCTCCTTTTTCAGCCAGGTTATCGCATCAGCACCTGGAGTTTTCCCCAAGAGAGATCATGATAGCTGGTCTCATAAAAGACGGCAAACGGGATAAAGATATTGTAGAAATTTTAAATATATCTTTAGATACGGTTAAAACTCACCGGAAAAACATCAGAAAAAAACTTGGCATTTGTGGTAAAAAGATCAATCTAAAAACGAAACTTGTGTCAATAATAAAATAGGTATACCTTATCACTCTTTCATACCTATTTATTAATCCTTATATTCTTCCTCCAATAATCTTCATAATTTATACTTATTCCATTAAGTGTTTAAGTTGTCATTCCCGCAAGCGGAGCGCGTCGGGAATCCTTCTGAAAACAAAGAGAGATTCCGGACAAGCCAACAGTAGGTCGGACGGAGCCGCCGGAATGACAAAGGTGTCATCTTGATTGCAAAGTAGAATTAGTAAATTATCTTTAAACTAAGATGCAGTATTTTTACAGGATGAAGAACTCTTTAGAATAGCTACCATAAACTTTTCCGGTAAATACCCGGGAAATTCCCAATTGTGAGATAACGACGATCTCAGGAGAATACAACTATGAAAACATCACCAAAAATTAAAAGTGAGACGGCTATTTTTAAGGAAAAAGTTTATGCTCTTGCGGATGAGGTTCTTAATATTCTGAAAGAACTCCATCATGAACATAAGCAGCAGATAGACAGTAAGCTTATAGCAGAGAAGATGTTTGATAAGGAGTTTGTTAAGAAGGTGCTGGCTGATCATGGGCCAGAAGTCAGTAACAGGGAAAAGTTTGACCCCCTAAGGGATACAGTTGCTACGGTTCTGAATAAATTTTCAGAACTTGTTCCTCCTTCCATGATGAATGATCTTAGTGAATTGAAGGGGGAGCACCTCAGTAAGACTATCCCCGAAGATTCTACGGAATGGTTAGATTCTGCAATTAAGATAATAAAAACATATTTCAACTCAGTTACGAATCGAATTAATGAACTTGAGGACTTATTACAGAAGACAGCATATTTTCTATCAAAGACCGAAGAATATCTGGCAAGTGAATTATCTTCCGCTCATGAAGATTTTAAAGAAAACAGGGACTTTGAAAACAGTATATTTACTAATATAAGTGAGATGAAACAGACTGTTGACATTTCAGATGATGTTAACAGCATTAAGAGGGTTGTTTTTAACAAGATAGAGAATATCAATAAAAATATAGAAAAAAAGAAAGAGCTGGATATATTGAGATTGAAAGAGAATGAAAAGTCGCTTGAAGAGCTGAGCAGGAAAATGAGCGAGCTTAAGAGTGAAGCGGAAGCTATGAAAAACAGGACTCAGGATGCAGAGCTTGAATCTCTTCATGATAATCTTACCGGGCTTTATAACCGGAAGGCTTACAATCAAAAAGTTACAGAAACATTGGCTAATCTGGAACGGTATAATGTCTCTTCTTCCCTACTGGTATGCGATATAGACTTTTTTAAAAAAATAAATGACACCTTTGGACATCACATCGGCGACCTGGTTCTAACTAAAATTGCCCAGTTATTTAAAGATAAAGTGAGGAAAAATGACTTTATAGCAAGGTATGGAGGAGAAGAATTTATCATTATCCTTCCGCATACGCCAGTAGAGGGCGCAAGGGAAGCCGGTGAAAAAATCCGGTCTTTTATTGAAAAAACAAAATTTTCATTCAAAGGGAAAGAAGTCCCTGTCACGATAAGCATAGGCATAAGTATTTTTAAAAAGGAAGATGATGCCACAACAGCATTCGAACGAGCTGATAAGGCTCTATATCTTGCAAAAAGGTCCGGCAGAAATATGATAAAAACAGAGGCTGATATTGAAAAAGATAAGTAAGCTGGGTTGAGTGAGCAAGACATATTGAGCATTGCAGTCCGAAACCTTCATAAAAAAAGCAGAGCCGATGCTAACTCTGCTTTAAGTATTAAATTAAATATACAGCCCAAAAAACAGTTTATTTTTTTTTGAATTTTCTTCTCGATAAAAAAAGCCCAGCAATACCGCTAC
Source organism: Nitrospirota bacterium (assembly GCA_016208915.1). Lineage (GTDB taxonomy): Bacteria > Nitrospirota > Thermodesulfovibrionia > Thermodesulfovibrionales > UBA1546 > JACQXE01. Next base: position 24,202 of record JACQXE010000026.1, read on the forward strand.
CAAGAAGCATCATCGTTGATGGTTCAGGAACAGGCGCAACATCACCGTTACGCACAGCCAAGGCACGATACTCATTGACCATGAGTGGAGCATCCCATCAGCCACAGTCTAAAGAATAGCGCCAGGCAGAAGATGCATCGGCCATCAGGCCTGTCCAGTACCACTCCCAGGTCGAATCGTTGGCTGTGAAATTAAAAAACGGAGTGGTTTCTTCATAACCTGAATGTGTCCATCCATCACTCAGCACCATCAGGAGAGATCCAATTTCATTGGAGGATATGGCGACGAGGGGTCTTGTATTGTCAGGATCAAAAGTAGGTAACCGCCAATCATCATAGCCACCAACAACCAGATTCCCAGCCCAGGTATTGGCCTGGTCCCAAGACATCTTGCCATCAGCATCATAGCCCGATGTGATGGCATAATTGAGATCCTGAAGCCATGTAACATTCAGATCAGTATCAAATACGAGTCCACCCCCCCGGTCTATCATCGTAGCTTGGACAGAGACTGCAATACCACACCCAATGATAATTGGAATCAAGAATGCAATCATTTTCTTCATAGTGTTCACCTCCTTTCTTTAGTCAGATTTAACTCAGAATAAAGCTCCTCCTTACTCCTTCAGCAGTTAGCTTAAGGAGATTTCAGGATAAAACAATCTCCATATCAGCAACAAACCTAATAAAACAGTCACAGATATGTTGGCAGTTTTATATCCAAAAGAAAATATTCCGCGTTATATTATAAATAAGTGTATGAATTTCTTAAGTTACTGGAGAGTAACGAGTTAGATAATCAGCTTTTCCCATCCTTAATAAGGATGATTGCAAAAACAAGACCAGAATGTAACTTATTGAATTAACAAGAAAAGTAAATTCAGTAATTATAATTAATGTAAAATTTGTCGACATTCAGGGATGCTCATGGAAAAGTACGGACTCAGAAAATATAAAAAAATTAGCAGGTTAGCAAAGGAAAAATTGGGATGATAGATGTTTTACATTTTCCTGAAAGTCTTACATTAAAATTTGACCCGTTTGCCTTAAACGCACTGTATATCTTAAAATTTCCCGGACAAGAAAACATTAACAGGTTGACCGGTTATGGCGCGAAAAAAGTTATTTAAAAGTTTTCCGAAGGGGCTTTTCTTAGTTCTCATTTTTGCAATGGTTATGTGCACCGGCTTTTATTTTGTTTACCCCAATGTTCCGAAATTAAAAAAAGAAAATCCAGCCAGGACATCATTCATGGAGTTTCGTGAGAAAGAGTGGCAGGAGCAGGGCAAGAAAATAAAGATGAGGCAGAACTGGGTCCCGCTCTCCCGTATCTCCCCGTATCTGATAAAAGCTGTGCTCATTGCTGAGGACGATAAATTCTACCAGCATGAGGGCTTTGATTTTGAGGCCATCCAAAAGGCCTTTGAGAAAGACCTCAAGCAGAAAAAGTTCAAATTCGGTGGAAGCACCATAAGTCAGCAGCTTGCGAAAAACCTCTATCTGTCACCGTCTAAAAATCCCTTGCGGAAATTGAAAGAAGCGATACTCACTTGGCGGATTGAGAAGACACTTTCAAAAAAGAGAATACTTGAACTATATTTGAATGTTGCCGAGTGGGGTGAAGGAATATTCGGAATAGACGCGGCTTCTTTTCACTATTACGGGAAGCCCGCATCTGAGCTGGGGCCTGAAGAAGCCGCAAGGCTTGCCTCGGTGCTTCCAAATCCAAGAAAGTACAACCCCGTCGGCACATCAAGATATGTTGAGAAACGCTCACGGTTGATCTACGACATAATGGTGCGAAGGGGCATTGTGACGGATGAGGAATACAATTAAGAATTAGCATTGCCTTATATAGTTAACCTAAGCCCTTACATCTTTGCTGCAGAAAGATGGTGAAAAGTCCGGCATGAAGTTTTCTCCATACACAAGCTCCTTCTTAATGTGAATGAGGAGGAAAATCATCATGGCTGTGATCACTAATAAGATGATGCTGTTCGCCTGATGCATGTAATGCATCTATGTGAATTGTAACATTCGACAAATACCGCAGGTGGTGCAAAAGCTGGTGTCGCACTTCCATTGCTACGTCATGACTCTTTTCAACGGTGAGAGCGGGAGTTACCGCTATATTTACTTCAGCGTGAAGCCTGTGGCCTATCCATCTCACGCGCACTTCAGTAACGTCCTGAACTCCTGGGGCATGGTTAATGGCATGTCTGATCTCGTCGATAATTTCCGGATCAATACCATCAAGCATTCGGGTGAGGACGGCCTTCCCGGAATCCCATACAATGCGGAGGATGGCCGCGCTGATCAAAAAACCTGCAACGGGGTCTGCAAGTGGATATCCAAGCCAGACCCCAACTGCTCCGAAAAGCACCGCAAGGCTGGTCAAGCCGTCAACGCGCGCGTGATGACCGTCTGCAATAAGGGCGACGCTGCCGATCTCCTTGCCAACTCTTATGCGGAACAAGGCGACGGCTTCGTTGCCTAAAAAGCCCACAATCGATGCAGCAGCTACCGCCGTACCCGTATGTAAACCGCTTTGAGGGTTTTCTCCTTGCGAGCGTAAAAGCAAACCACAGAGGTATTGCTGTCGCTGCATCGCCTATGTTATGAATTGTGTCCGCAAGGAGAGCGACACTGCCTGTGAGCAGAACAATAATAACCTGAAACAGGGCGGTGGCGGAGAGTCCAGCGAACGACCATTTGACAGCCCATATTCCCCGCTGAGTAGTAAAGATGGATGGGTCAACGACGCCATGCACATGACCGTGTGAATTGTGTGCGTGGTCATGTTCCTGATCGTGATCATTTTTGTGGGCGTGTCTCTTATTCATTTACTTCCCTCCTCCGGATCCAGTGTAATCAGTACCGCATTGCAATTTCATAAAAAGAAGCGGCATCGCTAATATGATAAGAAGAATACCCTGTCCCATTATGAGAGAACTGACCCCAGCAATGGTTATAAGATAAAACGAGGTGATAAGCGTGCCGATAATGCTCCCGAAAGTGGAAAGCGCATAGAGCGTCCCGATTGTTTTCCCCGACGTGTGGAGGCTGCATATCATGAGCTTGGCCGTATAGGGACTTACGATACCGAGAAAGACAGAGGGGACCAGAAAAAGAATCGCAGAAGCAAGCAAAGGGCTTGACCTTACTCCCAGGTCCTTCATGAATATCCAGTCCGACACCGGGCCGCTGTATAAAGGAAATGTCAGAAGAAGGACACCCGGCGCAATGATTATAAGACCGAGTTTTTTTGATGACGGTCTTATGTCAGCAATCCTTCCCCCAAGATAATATCCGGCAGACAGCCCTGTCAGAAAAACACTTATCAGGCTTCCCCACACAAAAACGGAATTGCCGAAATTCGGAGCCAGCACCCTGCTGCCAAGTATCTCAAAGGACATAACCACTGCGCCGCAGACAAAAACAATAAAATATATCATCGGGCTTGCCTCCTCATTTTGCCTCTGAGTCCTGGTATTTGTAGAGATTCACCGGGGCAAAATCATCGGTGAGAATATTTGCGCCGGACCATTCGTATGCCATCGAATATTCAAATCTTGACGCTGTTTCGGGAAGATCAAAGTCGAATTGCCTGAGAGACTGAAGCTTTTTTGCCGCTGCCTCAATTCCGTCTTTGTCCTTCAGGTCAAAGTTTTTCGTGACAACGAAGATGAAGTTGCCCGATTTCTTCCCTTTGAATATATAGAGGTAAGGGAATATCTTCTTGTACGTCATGATCATGGAATCGAAGAATTTATTCCTGTAGGGAGACAGGATGTTTGAGACAACAACGCCGTTGTCCTTTAATCTGCTTTTCACCTCCCGGAGGAATTCAACTGTTGTGAGATGAAAAGGGATGTAGTCGCCCTGGTAAGCGTCAAGAAAGATAATGTCATATTTCTTTTTGGAGCGCTTGACGAACTGCCTTGCGTCTCCGGCATGGATCTTCAGGTTTTTATTCTCTTTAAAATAAAAATATTCCTTTGCGACCTGAATAATATCAGTGTCAATTTCAACCACGTCTATGTTTGCCTCATGATAGTAGCTATTCAGATATCGCGGCATGGCCCCGATTCCAAGACCGGCAAAGAGCACATCTCTGGGGTCATCAGGCAAAAAGGCGAGAGAGACAAAAGCTGTTCGAGTATATTCAAAGAGCATCTTAGCGGGAGCGTCCAGAGATATTCCACCCTGTATCAGGTCTTTTTTGTTGCTCCGGAGATATCTTTCATGTTTGGCCGCGTCTTCCGTGACAGCAATGTACTGATAGAGAGAATTCTTCTCCGTCAGCAGTTTCTCTGAAGGCCCAAGGGCAAATCCGCTCAAAGGGAAAAGCAGAGAGCAAAGAACGGTCAAATAAATTTTATTAAACATATAATGGACTCCACGATTCAATGTGTTATTCTCAAAAAAATTGAAAGAGGATTAACCGACCGGAGGAGACGCGCCTGAAAAGACCGCAGTGAAATTGCTTTCAGGCATAAGTTCAAAAAGGAAATTATCAGAAAGAGAACGGCAATTGTAAGTCTATAGAAATAGTATAAAGCCATGTTGTAGTTTATACTTTTCATCATTTTCGCCGCCATATCCGTCATGAAATTTCCATGACCTGCCTTGCCGCCCTGGTCCCTTCTTCCACTGCCCCGATCCAGTGCTGATGACCGTTCAGTTCCGAATGACCGAAGGCAATGCGTCCGAAACGTCTCCTGATGACCGGACCCGGAGCAGGCTGTCCGTCCTTGCCAAAATAAAATCCGGGCTGAGGATTTACATAAGCATGACCCCACCGGTTCAGGACAATGCCTGCTATGTCCTTTTCAGGGTCAAATCCAGCCTTGCTGAAAAGTTTTACCATCTGTTCTTTTATCTTCTTTTCGTAATCCGCATAGCTCGTTGAAAGCATCTCAGTACGTCCTTTTACTCCCTGCTCATGAACAGAGAGTCCCGGATAATAAAACGGCACATAAAAGGTTATGATAGTCGGCTTGTCAGGATCAAGCGGGGGATTATAGTCGCCGACAATCATAGGCTGTCTTATGTTGCAACTGAACCCAAAGCCGTCGAACCATCTGCATGAAGTCAACCCGAGTTTATACAGAAACCTCCAGTTCGTGACAGCTACATTAACTACAAGCATCGGAGAGCGATGAAATTGTTTGTACGCCTCTTTATGTTCTTCAGGAAGTTTTTTCACAATCCTGCGGGTGACCCAACTGCCGTTGGCCATCACTACACTGCGTGCTTTTAAACAATATATCTTTCCGCCTTTCACGTAAGTCACCCAGACGAATTCCGATTTATCAGGTTCCGCATTATGTTCAATATTCACTGCCAATGCATCAAGCCGCATACTGATGCTGTTGGAAGGACGATCCAATGCCTCGAAATTGATCCGTTGGTTCAGGACATCTTCAAAGTATCTGCTTTTGGAGATTGCGTCGGGAATGAGGGCTTTTGTAAAGAAGCGCGCGAATCCGTCATTGCCGCCTGGGAATGAATGCCAGTCGCTCTTTTCAGACCTTGCCCTTTTAGTAAACCCGGCAGGAAATCCCTGAAAGCCCGGCATTGCGACCTGATACGCCCCGAAAGCCGAGATGACATCAGAACCCAGTCCTATGCTGCTTGCAAGGACCGGATCAATAAATCTTGTGATTTCAGGACTCAAACCCATCACCTTTTCCAGATAGTCTTTATACGTCATGGTATCGAGCCATTGGTTGAGATCGTCTCCTTTATAATTTCTTTTCTTGCTGTTTCTCCATGTGACGAAATCCTTCTTCACGTTTTCTGAAAAAGGAGTGTCTTCAAAATTCCTGTTCCACATATCAATCGACCATTTTGAGGCGGAAGCATCTTCGAAAAAATAACCGTTATTGGGAAAATCATCGTACCAAAGCATGAAGCCGTAATTTGTCCGGTCAAAGTAAAGCTTTTTATCTGCAGGAGTTAACTTCTGATATTCAAATCTGTGAGGTATCCCCAGTTCGGAATAAATATCGTAGCCGGAGGATTCCGGGTTAGCAGGGACGACAAATGAATTTGCCCCTTGGGGGCCGATCAGTCTTTGACCGTTAACAGTAAACTCATTTCGCTTTGATTCACCGCCGAAGACAGAATGGTTTTCGATAATGAGACACTTCTGCCCCCTGCGCATTGATTTCTTGAAATGAAAAGCTGCGCCAAGCCCGCTCATTCCACCGCCGATTATCACAAGATCGAAGATTTCCCCCGTATCAATAGCGTCATCCGGGATAGTTTCAAAGCGGCCGTCCCGCATTGCGTGGGCATAACGAACGACACTTTCTGTATTGCCAGGTGAAGCGGCATAATCACCGCCGCCATCCCCGTTCCAGGAATTTGTTTGCGCAAATAAACGGATTGGCGCAGGCAGATGCAAAAGGGCCGCGCCAGCGCCGATCAAGGTGGCATTGAGAAAATCTCTTCGTGTAATTCCTGTGGTCATTTACTTATATATTTTTAAGGTCCATACCTTATGAATGATTTCTTACATTAAGTATAAGATAATTATCGTTCTCTCTCAATTCATAATTTCCAATTATTCACGCTTCATTTGTTTTTGATCTTATCAAAACCGAATATCGCCAGAAAGATCAGCGCTGAGATAAATGCTGTAGACATGCCGTAATAGAAAGTCGCGTGAGGGCCAAACCTGTCCCACAGATAACCGCCGACAACACTCGCGGGAAGCACCGCCAGCCCGACAAACGTATTATAAATCCCGTATGCAGTGGCCTTGCATTCCGCGGGTATTATTGATCCGAGGTATGCCTTTTGGATCCCCTCTGTAAGGCCCATAAATACGCCGTAGAGAAGAAACAATCCCCAGATATGGCTCTGCTCTTTTGACACGGCAAAGCCCCAGTAAACAAAACCAAAAAGAATGAAGCCGGAAAGTATGATCCTTTTTCTTCCGATCCTGTCTGATAGAATTCCCGCTGGCATGGCTGTAAGGGCATAGACAAGATTAAAGAAAAGATAAAGCACCGGTATCTGCGTTTCTTTTATGCCGACACTTGTCGCCTTCAGGATTAAAAACACGTCGCTTGAATTGCCGATGGCAAAGAGGGTCGCGACAGCTACAAATGTTTTGTATCTCCAGTCAAAATGAGAGCCAAAGTGCAATAGTGCAGAAGTGCCGGGCTGTTGGACCTTTGGACTTCCAGTCTCTTGAACTTTTGTACTTTTGCTCTTCTGTGCTTCTGCTCTTTCGTGTTCTTTTATAAAAAATAAAATTACCAGAACCGCAATTATTCCCGGTATCATTGAAAGCCAGAACACGAGACGGTAATTGCCGGAAAAAAGTGAGAGTATGATGAAGGCAGCCGCGGGACCCGCAACCGCTCCCAATGTATCCATTCCTCTATGAAATCCAAATGAACGCCCGAGTTCAGCGCGTGGAGTGGACTCTGCGATTATCGCGTCTCTCGGAGCGCCCCTTATGCCCTTGCCGAACCTGTCAATAAAGCGAAAGGTAAGCACATGGCCCCATGCAGTTGAAAGCGCGATTACCGGCCGGCTCAATGCCGAGATGCCGTAGCCTGCAACCATGAGGACCTTTCTTTTGCCCATCCTGTCCGAGAGCCAGCCTGAAAAGACCTTCAACAGACTGGCAGTGCTCTCCGCTATTCCTTCGATGAGCCCGATAACAGATTTGTTGACACCAAGCACGGAACTCAGAAATATCGGCACCAGCGGGTATATCATCTCGGAGCTGAAGTCCATAAAAAAACTTACCAGCCCCGTGAAAAATACGTTCCTGTTCAAACCAAGGATTTTTTTGGATGGCATATTAAATCATATTATTAAAACAACGCAAAATGTAAGTTACCACAGAGACACGGAGACACAGAGAAAATAAAAACCAAAATTATTCTTGATCTTCTCCGTGCCTCAGTGACTCAGTGGTTTTTCACAATTACTTTGAATCATCCTTTTTCCAAAAACTTTTCTCCTGTGACATTCATGGCGATTGCGCCTATCGGAGCGGTAAATAGTATTGACAGGACGGCAACGGCAAGGATTATTTCTCCTGATCTGACCCCGATGGAAAGAGGCACCGCGCCGATCGCGGCCTGGACTGTCGCCTTTGGAATATACGCGACCATGCAGAAAAGTTTCTCCCTGAAATTCAGTCCGGTTCTTATCAGCGATATATATGTCCCGGCAGACCTTGCCATTAATCCGAGAAATATGACTGCCGCTCCTGCCAGTCCCGCATCCAATGCCACATGAATATTGACCTGAGTTCCAACAAGAACAAAAAGAAGAATCTCCGCGAACACCCATATCTTGCCGAGCTTCCGGGATATCTTATGGGCCATGGGTTCTGATTTCTCAAGAATGATGAAACCTATTGCTATGACACCGGAGAGCGCGGAGATGGAGACAAAAGGCTTGACCGCCTTTTCAAGCCATGTAAGCAGTATAGCTGTCCCGATGACGATCATGCCTTTCTTGGTGGCCCTCGGCTCGTATATCTCAAATATCATGTATAACGCAAATCCTGTTACAATTCCGGCAGTAATGCCAAGGGTCATGGAAACCGGGACATCTAAAAGCTTCATCAGGATGTTTGTGCTTTCACCCTCATACATCCCGATCAACGCCGAGAAGATAACGATCACGAATACATTATCAAGAGAGGAAGAGGCGAGTAATAAAGTGGGTATCCCCTTTTTCGTCCCCCTGTCGTCCTCAATGAATTTTATCATCGAAGGCACCACAACCGCGGGAGATACCGCCGCGACTACTGAACCTAAAATAGCGGCTTCAATAGGGCTTACATGAAAAAAGAAGGGGGCAATCAATGCCACGAATGCGCCTTCAAAAACCGCGGGGACAAAACCTACCAGCAAAGCCCTCTTCCCTACCCTGTTCAGGGTCTCTCTTTTTGTGGCAAACCCCGCCCGCAGAAGAATGACTATTAACGCTATCATCCTGAAATCAGATGACACCTTTATTACAGCAGGATCTATCAGATCTAAAACATACGGGCCTGCAAGAATTCCGGCGAACAGCATACCGATGATTCCCGGAAGCCTGATCCATCTGAAAAGATAATCCGACAGCAAACCCAGGATGATTATGAGGGCCAGACTTATCGCCAAGTAATAAACCTCCGAACATTAAAAAACTCCTACAACCCCCACTCGCTCCCCCTTGCTAAGAGGGGAGAGAAAAGGGGTGGCAGGAGTCATCATTCCCTGATCAACGGGACGGTTATAAAGCGAACTCCATCGCTTGCGGCTTAGGATAACAAAACCCGGAAGTTATTTCAAAATATTTTTACTCCGGCTTATACCTTAAAGCGGACTGCTCTTCCGCAGGCTGCGATATCATCCGAGCCGTGATAAAACTTACTCAAAGATTGCTTTTTCCATATTATAGGTCTCTTCAATATTTTTAACTAAAGTATTCAGCCTGTCTTTATGCAAGTTAAGAAAAACTGCTGAAGGGAGTTTGTACAATTCGATTGTGTCGTCAGGGTCCCTGTAACCTATTCCCAGGACCTTGCAAATATAGTCGGCAAGGTTTGCAATAGCGATCCCTTTTGCAATTAAGGGATCTTCAATATCTGGAAATTTTATGCCCTTCAAATGGTGGTTTTTCAGAATTTCCACAAGGAGAGGCGAGAACCCCCACTTCTCAACAACTCCTGAGCCGATCTCGGCATGGTTATATCCATATATCTCTTCTTCGGCGGCCACCGAGTCAGCTCCTTCATTGTAAATTTTCATTATCACCTCGGCAAAGATATCCGGCGTCTCGTTATTCATCACAACTTTTCCAAAATCATGCATGAGACCGCCTATGAATGAAACCTCTACTATTTCAGCGCTGAAGCCGGCAGAGATTGTTTTAGCGGCAATAGCAGCTCCGACCGAATGGTCCCATAATATCTTTTCTTTCATTCCGAAATTTTTATATAACGATCTTGTCGAAACAGACAGGACCAGGCTTCTGATGGTTTTAAATCCAAGTATCAGGATAGCCTGATGAAGGCTGGTGACTTCCTGCCTTAAGCCGTATAACGCGCTGTTTGATATTTTTAAAACCCTTGCCGCGATTGTCTGGTCCTTTTCTATAATATTGGTAAGATCATCAATGGTGCAGCTTTCATCTTTCAAGGTCTCAAGCACCTTCCTCGCCACAAACGGAAGGACCTTGAGGTCTCCAACCTTTTTGATAAGCTCGTCTTTTGAAATATTATCCATTCCGACCTCCGCAATAATTCTACTACATATCAAAATTACTATCTTCCCAATGAAAAATCAACGTTATTTTTTTACCTGGATTTTTTACTTAGCATACAGAATCTTCTATCTATCTTTTAGGGATTATCTCCGAATGTTCCTAAGATAAACTTGACCGGTCTCGTAACGTTATCTCGAAATAATGTTATCCGAGAAACACTGACTCAGTGTGAATTATCTATAAGACCCGGAAAGATTAAAACAATGTATAAATAAACGGCGCCACTGCGGATGTTTCGGTAAAAACAATTAATGCGCCTAATAAAACGAGGAAAATGACTATTGGCGCTAACCACCATTTCTTCCTGACTCTCAGAAAATCCCAGAATTCCTTGAAGATTGCAAGCTTGCTCATATATGACTTTCCCTCCTTTTATTGATTAATAAATATCTTCAGATATTTAAAATTGTCTTTCATAATCATTTTTGTTGTTTACTTTTTGCTCCCTGTAGTTCCAGTAACTTTTTTTAGAGCCGTCCATTTTAACATCAAGAAAATGCTTCCCAAATATTTTTGCGAGTATCCCGGTTGCCGTAAAAACCACATAAAACAGGATACTCAATATAACCCTTGTCATAAACCAGCCGAGGATTACCGCAAAGGTCATCCAGGCTTTTTGCAGAGGCCTTAACAAGGCAGGCAGAGTTAATCCGAGTATGATGAATACCAGAGAAACTATAACAAAATACAAATAGTAGTCCCTGCCCCGCCATAATAATAGTCCTCCTAACAATCCTAATGCAATGCCGATTGTTAAACCAAACTGGCGCAGGTCTTTCTTTTCACTTTTGATGTTTTTTATTTCTTCAATAAGCATGATTTACCTAATCAAGTTCAAACTCTTTAAGCCAGTCAACATCCTTTTCTAGGGGTTTTTGGTCTTTTTTATCCAGGAGAAAGTTTCCCGCAATTAAATAATCCATGTTGGTGCGCATGAAACAAAGATAGGCATCCTCAGGAGTGCATACAATCGGTTCTCCTCTTACATTAAAAGAGGTATTAATAATTACAGGACAACCGCATTTTTCATCAAACTTTTTTATCATACGATAGTATAAAGGATTGGTTTCTTCATCAACAGTCTGAATCCTCGCGGAATAATCAACATGCGTGATAGCCGGTAAGGTGGAACGGGTAACATGCAGTTTATCAAGACCGAACAACTTTTCCTCTTCGTCCGTCATCTGCCTCTGAAGAGACTTTTTTACCGGGGCAACTAAAAGCATGTAAGGGCTTTCCCTGTCTATTTCAAAAAAGTCCGACACTCTTTCTTTTATCACAGAAGGCGCAAAGGGCCTGAAGCTTTCACGGAACTTTATTTTGATATTCATTACTTCCTGCATTTTGGCGGAGCGTGCGTCCCCGATTATTGACCTTCCGCCCAAGGCGCGCGGTCCAAACTCCATTCTTCCCTGAAACCATCCGATAACTTTTTCATCGGCTATCAGGCCGGAGATCTTTTCGGGAATTTCGTCATCACTAAGTTCGGTGTAGGGTATATTGTTTTTCATGAGATAATTCTCAATGTATTCTTTCTTAAATTCCGGCCCAAGATACGAACCATGCTGAGAGTCCTTTTTCCCGTCTGCAAGCCTGCTGTTTCCCAGGTACTGATGCCATGTAAACAAGGCAGCTCCCAAGGCCCCGCCGGCATCCCCTGCAGCAGGCTGAATCCAGATGTTCTCAAAGGGACCTTCTCTCATGATCTTCCCGTTTCCGACACAGTTCAGAGCAACACCACCCGCCAAACATAAATTTTTCTGTCCGGTTTCCTTATAAATATGGCGGGACATGCGCAACATCACTTCTTCTGTCACCTCCTGCACGGACCGGGCAAGGTCCATCTCCCTTTGTGTTAACTTTGATTCGGGTTTCCGGGGAGGCCCGCCAAAAAGTTTGTCAAATCTGCCATTGGTCATTGTCAAACCGACACTGTAATTAAAATATTCCATATTCATCTTAAAGGAGCCATCTGCTTTCAAATCCATTAACTCATTAAATATCAGATCCTTAAACTTTGGTTCGCCGTACGGGGCCAGGCCCATGACCTTATATTCTCCTGAATTGACCTTGAACCCCGTGTAGTATGTAAAAGCAGAATAAAGTAAACCAAGTGAATGAGGGAATTGAATATCCGCAATAATGTTTATTGTATTGTCTTTACCAACACCATAACTCGCTGTTGCCCATTCACCAACCCCGTCAATTGTAAGAAAAGCCGCTTCCTGAAAAGGTGAAGGGAAGAAGGCAGATGCAGCGTGAGATTCATGATGCTCCGGGAAAATGATCTTTCCTTCATAGCCGAGTTCCCTTCCAAGAAGCTCTTTCATCCACAGTTTTTGTTTTATCCAGAGGGGAAGGGCCTTGATAAAAGACTTGATGCCTAAAGGAGCATAGGCAAGGTATGTTGATAATAAACGTTCAAATTTTATGAAAGGCTTATCATAGAAAGCAACAAAATCCAAATCGCTGACACTTAACCCGGCATATTGCAAGCAGTAATTACTGGAATGCTTTGGAAAAGAATAATCGTGCTTCTTGCGGGTAAATCTCTCTTCCTGCGCGGCCGCAATTATTTTGCCGTCCTGCACTAAACTGGCTGCGCTGTCATGATAGAATGCTGAGATGCCAAGAATGTTCATAAGATTTTCTTATAGTTTATCATGCAATAATCTTTTTTAGCCATAACTACAAAGTTTCATCAAAAGTTCCAGTGCAGCGGGTTTCTTTTATCACTGCTCGTATGCGAGTCAATAATTTTTCCACTCAGATCATAGAGATAAACTGCGGGGCCGTCATTCTCGATGAAATCAAGTTGCTTCCCTATTGTATTCAAATAGTATTCAAAGAATATCCTTTCATCAATTCCTTTATGAAGCAACGGGGTATAAGTAAAAAGCATCCATACCCTGTTTTTACCCTGGAGTTTATTAATGTCATTCGTATACACTCTGAGATAGTCAGGAGAAAACGCCCACTGATTATCCTTATCTCCTGCATAATCCCCGACAATATAATCACCATCCCTAAAGTCATATCTCTTTGAGTAGTATGTGAATGCAGGATGTACACGATAATGAAGATACAGCACATCTCCGTCCTGCCAGTTTTTCCTGATATAGTTCAGTACCGGTTTTACCTCTTCATGTTCAAGAGAAACAGGCTTGTATAAATGGAGGCTTGCTGCAAGGATGGGGTGGAAAAATAATAGTCCGATCAAAAGAGTTTTAATTACATGCATATTTTGACTGGTTTTTTCGCCAATTTCTTCAATTCCCTCTGAGATAAAAAATAGAAGAGACGGCATCAAAAACAATATAATTCTCTGCTTAAACGCATATAAAGAAAGACCGGACGCAATAAGGACCAAAGGTAACGGTGATATTAATATAAAAAACTTGTGTCTTTCTTTTAAAGCCATAGAGTAGCAGCCGACGAGGAATAGAAACGCTGCGATGCTGCCTGCATAATAAAAACCAGCTGTCTCCTCGAACATGTTAAAGAAGGCCGTGATATACCACCTCATGTCAGAGAAGGAGGCCGGGGGGAAAGGCATAAAACATTCTTCTCCTCTGGCGGCATTCAGCATATATTCATTAGTTAACTTACTAAGATAAAACAGATAATGAGCGGCAAAGCCTGCTATCCAGAACAAGAAGATCAGCAAGAGCTGAATAACTTTTTTCCGGTCCTTTAATGTCAGCGCTGATACAATCAGGACAGTCCCTACACCTGCCAAAACAAATACAGAAGGACTTGAAAACCATACTACTACAGACCCGAGTACTCCAAACGTAATGATATGAGCAAATGTTAATGCTTTTGACCGGATGTGAATTGCTGCCATAAACAGCAGTAAGGCTGAAGCTATATCAATTGTATAAGGCTTAACCTGCGCTGAATAGTAAATCAAAGGTTCCAAGACGGCAAAAAAGACCAGTGCGATTGGAACAGCTTTGGGCTTAATATATTGTTTGGCCACTGAATAAAAGAGAAACAAAGACAGCACGCTGACTAAAAGCGGGATTAACCTCAGAGCATATTCGCTGTCACCAAGTGTCAGAGTAACAAGCTTTTCAATAATTAAAAACCCTGCTGGCGGGGTTGGAGTATAAATATCAGGCGGTGCTTTAAAGAAATCGGAAAATGACCTTCCAAGAATACCCGCTACGACGTCTCTTGCTTCATCAAGACAGAGGGAAGTATTGTGCAGGTATTGAACAACTCGGAAGATAATGCCGGAGGCAATAATAACCAACGGCAGTTTTTTGGAACCGGATAAGAAGCTCGATCTTTGAGACATAATGTTCAGTGGTTAATCAACTATCCTGTAATCAGCAACCCTGCTCTCAAGTTCATCCATTATTTTATTGATGGCTTTTCCTTCCACGAGCTGCTCTGTGATAAACCGCCCCATATCAAAACAATGGTCCGCGTTGTTGTAGTTATACATTCCTATTCTGCCGGTCAGCAGCAGATTGTCGAATTGCCGGAGCCCATTATAAACCTCTTTGATTTTTTCCTGATATCCCAGATCATAACGCGGATAGAAATCAGGGAAACGCACAACGAGATGACCGCTTACGTCGCTGCCTTTGATAAAACCGCCTTTAATAAGACCCTCGATACATTTCGCGGCTATTTCCTCATCACCAGCCTTCCACTGCCGGCTGTCAGCCGTACATGTAAAGTCACAGCATATAGCTGTCCTATCTGCCGGTCCCAGGTCAGGGTTCATTTGTTTCTGTTCAAAAATGCGGCTGAACATAAACTCTCTCTCAGGAAAAAATATCCACTGGTCTTCGAGGACAAGAGGTCTCTTAACAAAGACATAGACCAATACCACGCTCCTGAATTCCAGTTTCTGCACAGCGCCGATAAATTTTTTGTCATGAGATAATGTCAGCCCGCCTAATGAAGAAAGAGGTATGGAAGAAACCATATAATCACATTCAAAAGAATGGGCCTGTCCATCAATGACAGCGTCAATACCTGTAATTCTGCCTGCCTCTCTTTTAACATGCATTGAACCGGCATTTATAAAAACCCTCCCCCCGTTCTGTTCTATCTTTTCTTTAAGCGTAAGAGGGAAGTCGCCGAATCCCTTTTCAGGGTAAAAGAAATATTCGGCGCTTGTGTCTTTTGACTCTTTTTTAATGCCCAACAACCTCAAAATAACATCGATACCGCCCGAAGCGGGAATTCTTGTGCGCGCCATATCCGGATGCAGAGTTGAAGGGTCTCCCCATACCTTATCAGCCAAGGGCTCGAAGACCAGTTCATAAGTGCCGCGGCCGAATTTTTTCATGATGTACTCGGCATATGAAGAGGCCGGGCTTTTATCGAACAGGCCGTTTATGAATGTAACCGCATAGCCAAGACCCAATTTTAAAAATGTTCCTGCCCCTAACACCTTTGCAAGATTACCGAGTTTTAACGGGTAGTCCAATAAATGACCGCGCAGGAAGATCCGGTTTTTCTTCAGCACTCTAAGGAGACGGCCTTCCATCACGTTCTTTATCTCGTCCAGTATGCCGGGGATGACCGAATATAATTTATGGGCGCCATAGTCCAGAATAAATCCGTCGTGCTTAAAGCTGCCGCATACGCCTCCAATAGTGTTTGTCTTTTCAAGAAGGGTGACTTGAAATTTGCCGCTGCGCGCTAAAAAATAACCTGCAGACAAGCCTCCTATTCCACCGCCTAAAATAACTATCTTTTTTTTGTCAGCCAATTAAAGCCTCCTTGCAGATTTTATTTGGGACGTCGCGCTATTACTAAAGATTGTCCAACCCAGTACGGAATCAATGCCTTTTCCATACCTAAAGCAGACACTATTTTTCCACCAAGCCTGGCAAGTCCTGATACATATGCCTGCATCCTGGAAAATATATAACCTAATTCAAGCGTCTGCCAGTGTTTTTTCCGCATGATTATGTCGAAATCTGTCGTCTTCAGCATTTCCGCTATTGTCTTGACGGTAAAATAGTATAGATGTACTGACAAGAGGAAGACCCATTTTCGCCCCATCAACCGCGCAACAGACGCGCCGATATCAGGATAATTCACAACAAGTATTCCGCCGGGTTTTAGAATACGATTGCACTCTTTAAGAACAGCCTTGGGGTCCGGCGTGTGTTCCAATACATCCCATAAGGTAACTACATCAAATGTGCTTTCTTTGAACTGCATATTAAACACTGTTCCAGCATGAACAGTGATGTTGTAGTGTTTGCTTCCCCATTCAGCAAGCCATCTGCTTGGTTCACATCCTATAACATCCCATCCACGTTTACTTGCAACTCCTAAAAAAGATCCTCCTGCCGTGCCGATGTCCAGAATTTTACCTTTCTGAGGGACAAGGCGTTCAATCAAATCAAGCGACCTTGCAAATGTGCGCTCCCTTCCGGCTATCTGTGATACGAACGTTTCATCAGAGCCGCCGCTGTAGCCTTCAAGTATGACCTCCTGGCGAAGACGGGGGTTTAGATACTGCAGCCCGCATTTCCTGCAGCGCACAAGCTGGTCGATAAGTACCTCGTCACCCGAGGACCTGAATGTCTCTATAATGTTGCCCGGTTTTGCTTTTTCATACTGAGGAGGATAAACCACTTCATACTCATTGCTGCCGCATAAACTGCAATTAACATTTTCCAGCATCTCTTCATAACTTTTAACCTGCATGCTCATCAAGCTTACTCCTTCTTCCTGATCTGATTTAATTTATGGAATCTCGTATAAAATTTAACCGTCTGAATACAATTTCCAGGAATATTGAAACAGATGCGCCCGTTATCCCCTCTTGGAATAAAGCCAGTACCTAAATAATGATAACCAGCTTATTCCATATCTTGTTTTAATATCCCTGCCGAAATTCCAATAGAAAACAAGCGGGTACAACTTATCAATATTTAAAACCGGATCTTTCACTAAACTGACAAACTTGTCATATTCAATATTTGATTTAACGCAATAACCAAACAGCTTTTGCGCATTATTGAACAATCTGCGCTTCACGGGATCGTCTATAATGCTTGACTGGAAATATGAGTACGTAAATTTACTTCCGAAATCTTTGCCGGTTTGCTCTCGAATGATCTCAGCTATACGCGTCCCGGGATACGGCTGAAGTATCGAACACACAGGGTATGTTGCCTTTATGTTCTGGTTCATTTTTATAGTTGCGTAAATATCTTCAAGTGTCTCATCGGGAAGCCCGATCATATTGAATGTTACAAATGACATATTATGATAATTCAGGGCATCGGCAGCTTTATATACATCTTTGTCAGTAATCGGCTTGCCGTAGATTTCTCTTCTGATTTTTTCAACCCCGCTCTCAATTGCGAAATACATTATCCTGCAACCGGCGTCCTTCAGTAAACCAACAACTTCTCTATCTATCTGTTTAGCGGAACTGATACATGCAAAAGACCGTGCTATCTCTTTTTTATATCGTTCGCAAAACTCGCGCACCCAATCCTTTGACAAAAGGAATTGATCATCAATTATCTCGAGGGTCTTCCACCCGTATTTCTTCAACTCTTTTATCTCTTCAATAACGCTGTTGACTGATCGCTGCCGGATAATCTTCCCGTGTCCTTGATAGATTTTTTTATATGCATGGTTAAAACAGTAACTGCAGTTGAAAGGACAGCCTCTTGAGGTCCATACTTTTTTATGAGGGTTATTTCTCAGTGAAGCGTACTTTTCGTAATGAGAGCGGTCTGAAAAAGGCAGTTCAGACAGTTCGGCTTCTGTTAAAAGCTGGCCGACTTCATTTTTGACTATGGAATCCCCATCTTTTATCCAAAGATTGGGAACATCTTTTATTGAGGACATGCTGCCGTCATAGTTTTTTAAAAGCTGCAACAGGGGTTTTTCACCCTCGCCTACGCACACGATATCTATATCGGACTGCTCAACAACCTGAGGGAAAAATGTAGGGTGTGGTCCGCCTAAAATTATCTTTGCGCCGGGAAGATTTTTTTTAATATAGCGTGCCGTAGAGAGCGTCCAATCTATCGAAGGAGAACACAGGCTTATGCCAACAAATTCGGGGTTCTTGTCTTTAAGTTCTTTAATGTTTTTTTCGGGATTCATCAGTATCTCTGCATTATAACCGTGATACTTCAGATACGCGGTAAGTATCATAGGACCAAGCTTATCTTCTATTTCCTTTTGAACGAATACTATTTTATTCATAAACCCTCTTTTATTTTATTCCAATCAACAAACTATCTTTTCATGAAGAAAGGTTTGTTAAAAAATGGTCTTGCTTCTCCTGCCAATAATTTGATTCATCTCCCGGAAGCGGGTATTAATCGCATTGAGAATTAATCCGATTGCCAATGACACTATTGCTATAGGACTAAATATGATAATAGTTCCTGTCAACACTTCATTGGGCAGCTTGACACTCCCTATGAAATTTAAAATCCTCAATACTGCCGCTAAAGCAGATAATAAAAAACAGAACAAACTCAACGTCCCGAATAATCTTATCGGTTGATGGTCCCTGAGCAGGAGTCCGGCAGTCAATATTATTCTGTAGCCGTCTCGGAAAGATCTCAATTTTGATTCGCTGCCCTCCGGCCTGTTACGATAACGAATCGGAATCTCGAGAACATCGAGTCCTTTCTCTAATGCTTGTAAAGTCAGCTCCGTCTCTGTCTCAAAACCCGGAGTCAAAAGCGGAACTGATTTAATAAAACGACGGCTGAACACACGATATCCTGATAAAATATCAAGGTAGCCTGTCTTGAATATACGGTTAATTGTTGAGACTATTAACTTGTTGCCAAACTGGTGTAACCGGCGCATAGAATCATCAGTTGCATTTGGAAGTCTATTGCCCACTACCATGTCCGCCTCTCCTTTCAGGATAGGTCCTAACAGTTTGGGGGCATCTTCGGCGTAATATGTGTCATCACCATCCACCACAATAAGGCCATCTGTATCTATAGTATCAAAAATAACCTGCATGACATTGCCTTTACCCTGCTTTCGCACATGATGGACTATAGCACCCTCTTTTTTTGCAATTTCTACACTGTCATCCGTTGAATTATTGTCAAAAATATGCACAGGAACATCTTGTAAAACATTTCTAAAATCATTTATTACCTTAGCAATTGTTAATGCCTCGTTGTAACAAGGAATGGCAACTGCTATGTTATGATTTTTTTTAGCCTCTGATATGCTTGAGCTCTGTCCCATTCTTTTTATATATATTCGGTTTTTACAACAAATAACATAACAACTAACTATTGGAGCTACGGAATTTACTTAACAATACTTCATTTAAAAAATTCATAATATAAACTCTTCCGTGAACATAGCGTCTTTTGGTTAAAGCAATTACAACGCGGGGTAAGGCGGTAGTAATATAATAATTTTGTATCCGGAATAAGCGGTATAAACGGCTTTTAATCAAAAAGTAAACAAGCCATTTCGGCAGCAGGGGGAAATAATTAAACAAAAAATTAATACTGTAGTATCGCTTTGGGTCTTTTAAACTTCCTCCGGTAAGAAGGGAGCCGCTTTCTATTAATGTGCCTTGCTCTATACTGTCGATATCTTTATCGGAAAGCAATCCCTGTTTATAAGCAATGCTGACTATTTCTGTCTTGGGATAATAAGTCAGCCAATATACGCTTATTATATCGGGTCTGCACCCGTTATAAAACATGACGCTTTCCTCTTCTTTTTCAAGTGTATCACCTGGGACCCCCAGCAAATGATCAGCCTGTACCAATATGCCCGCTTCCTTTAAATATTTTATGGCTTGAACAATTTTTTCATTGTTGGACCTTCTATTGAGTATTTTCGAACAAACTTCCTCTGAAGTTGATTCCACCCCTATCCCTACAAAAATACAGCCGGTCGAACTGAGCAGCTCTGCTATCTCATTGTCTATATAGAATGGATTTACTATGCACATAAAAGGCAAATTAATTTTACTCTTGAACTCACTACAAAATTCCCGAATCCAGTTTTTGCTTGTAGTAAATGAATCATCCCAGAATGAAATATACTTAGGTGAAAATTGTTTTTTTGCATGAAGCAGTTCATCAATTACATTTTGCACCGTTCTCCGCCTCAGGTCCTTTTTTCCCCTCAAGACATGATAAAACGAATTAAAACAATACGAGCAACTGTAAGGACAGCCCCGGCTGGTAATGATACGGTATTCTCCGGTCAATTTCATTAACGAGGAAAACGGGGCCTTATGGGGAAAAGGCACCTCGTCCAGATCGGACAGTTTCCCTTCTATAAACTCACCGATCATTCTGTCTCCTGATTTAAAAACTATTCCTTTAACCGGTTTATCAGGAAGAACAAATTTATTTTCTTTTCTCCCCTCTTGAAGAAATTCACTAAAAGAGATTTCAGCTTCGCCTATAGCGACACAATCAACTTCTGGATTATTAAGTACCCTTTGAGGAACTGCTGTCGGGTGAATGCCCCCGAATATTGTAATTACATGAGGCATGATCTCTTTCAATGCCTTCGCACATTTCAGTTGATATTGATAATTGTCGGTCACACATGAAAAAGCGACAACATCCGGATTAGTATTTACGACCCTTTTGGCTATATCGGGAAAAGAAAGAGATTTATTCACCCTGTTAACAAAATTATTCCGCGCCTGATAATACACAAGATCTGTCTCGTATCCGTTTTTCAGACATACAGACATTAAATACTGGGTACCCAAATTTTCAAAATCCGGGTAAACAAAAGTAACCTTAGGCATGACTCGCGGATCTCCTCAAAAAAGCGTTGGACAGGGCTTGTCTGATTTCATAAAAGCGAATTGATAAGGCCCGGTAAGGCACCATCTCCATCTTTGTCTCAAACCTGCGTATCATAAAGTTTATGGGCTGTTTAAGAAATTTCAACGGATGGGACAGAAGCTTCCAGAGCAAAAAGTGTTTATACAAATCCAATCTGAAACGATTTAAGCGTTCATAATCTTCCCGCCATGTCGGCGAGAAATTGAGTTCAGATAACGAATTGTAACCATAGAATGATTCAAATATTGAAGAACCAGGCACAGGAGTAACAATAAAAAGAGCGATTTCATCCACGCCCTTACGTGTCAACCTGTGCACAAGGTCCCATGTCATCTTTAAATCCTCTTCGGTTTCACCAGGGAAGCCAAGCACAAAACAAACCTGTAATTTTATTCCCGCCTTGCTCATATGAGCAGCAAGACGCTCAGCATGCGGAAGGTTAAATGGCTTGTTCATCAGCTTAAGAACACGGGAAGAGCCTGATTCAGGTGAAATGGATATATAGCTGCACCCGGACCTTGCCATTAAATCAACAGTTTCTTCATCACGGATAGTTTCGATTTTAGTGCCCGAAACAATTTTCCAGTTGATATTTAATTTACGGCTAATAATGTCACGACATATATCCCTGGTGCGTTCATCTGAAATTGTAGGGTCTACATCCTCAATATGAAATTCCTGAATATTGTAGGTTTGTGAAAAAAATTCCATTTCATCTACCACGTTCTTTGCAGAACGTTTCCTCCATGCTCTATTATTGGTCTTTGGTATTACACAAAATCCGCACTGATAAGGGCAGCCACGGGAAGTCAAGATGGGCAGATAACGCTTCTTTGTAAAAGGACCATGCGCAAAATGAATATCCCAGTAATTCTTTAAAGGGAACAGTTCCCATGCAGGAAAAGGTAAGGCATCAAGGTCCGCAATATGGCCGGAAGGAATATTATAAAACTCTCTTGACCCTACCCCGTCAAGTTGATGCACATCTCCGAATCCGTTAATCAGGAAGTTAGCAAGCTCTGCTGCCCTATGTTCCCCTTCTCCTGTAAGCACATAATCCGCGCCTGCTTTATAGAATGATTCGGCAACACAGCTCAAGGCATAAGCAGTCACAGCTTGTGTATTTTCGACAACAATAAGCGGGGTATCTTTAAATTTCCGTTTAATGGCTTCAACAATTCCTATAGTGGAAATATGGTTAGTGAGATTAATGGCATATACAAATATAACCTTGCAATCAGATGGTATCTCTCTGATAATCTCATCATGGGTCAAACCAAGCATTAAGTAATTCCCATTACGCGTTGACTGATGAGGTTTTTCACCAAAAGCATCAATTGCTTTTACAGTAAAATCTGCCTCTATTAGCGAAGACGCTATATATGCCAAACCTATTGGCATATATACAACCCCGGTGGTAAAGGGATCATTGCGTTGAACAACGAGATTAGGATTAATCAAGATTATCACTATTAAATTAATTTAACACATAATAAAAATTATTTACAATTTTAACTGAAGAGTAAAATGTGAATTCAAAGAATCACGGGAAGCAACCGGTCAGTCAAAACTGCAAAACTTTTAGATAGATGCAAATATTACTGCATTGTAATAACATCAAGTTTACTAAACTTGATTCTTTGAGAAATCCATCAAGGCCCTCTATATAATCATTCAGAGCAAGGTTGATATGAAACATAAAATTAATTTAAGTTAGACTGCGTTATATTAGCATTTACAGATGAAAGACTATCCACAATCAATTTATTAAGACGCTGTGCTATTATTGGCTCCTTGTGTATTAGGTTGTCCGTTTCATTAGGGTCAGACTTTACATTAAACAGCAGTAACCTCTTCTTTTCTAAGTAATTGATAAGCTTATAGTCTCCATCCCATACAGCGATTGTTCCTTTTGAAATTGGATGATTCTTGCGGACATTTGTAAGCTGCATAGAAAATACAGGATATTGATTAAAGGGTCTATCAAACATTAAGGGCATTAATGATTGGCCCTCCATCCACTTTGGAACCGAGATCCCTGCAAGCTCAAGAATTGTGGGGGCTATATCTATATGTCCAGCTGGCATATTTATTACCCTGTTCTTTACATCACCTATACTTAAATACAGTTCTGCAGGTATTTTGATTATTAAAGGTACATGCACCAACTGTTCATATAGATGGGAACCCGTATGGCCTTGGTAGCCGTGTGAAAAGCTTTCACCATGGTCTGACGACAAGATTACGATTGTATTGGACATATCTACGGTTTTCGCAAGATTTAACACAAATAACTCAAATTCATGGTCAGAATATAAAATAAACTCATCATAACGCTTCCGAAGATTATCTATAACTGGTTGCATCTCTGGTTGATATTCTTCGTATAATAAAGGTTCTTGCTTTTTTCTTGAATCAAATTCTCCTGCATTTCCAAACTGACCAATATACGGTTTCGGAGGCAAGAATAATTCATGTGGTGGATATACATGAAGCCATGCAAAAAATGGGCGCCTTGATTTTGCATTACGATTTCTCTCGGAAATATATTGTAGGAACTTATTATAGACATTTTCAGCTGCGTATTTATTCATCGATGTGTCCGGCCGATTCTTTTCAATTTCCCGGATGATATAATTACCATCAAAAAATAATTCGTTTGCAATCGGACGTCCTTCTATCCTTATCTTGTTCTTTAGTCTGTCAAACCACCACTCATCTGGTAGCCAAAATGTCGTAGGATCATCCTTAATTGAAAATGCATCTTGTATTCCAATTTTCTTCGGGTGTGCAAGCCAATTTTGCACAAATCCAAGGACATCGTAGCCATATTCTTTGAGAACAGCAGGGAGATTGTTTCCATAATGAATAATTGATTGCTTTTCTGCCAAATACCAGATTCTGTGTGTCCATGGCCTTTGACCAGTCATAATACTCATAGTTGAAGGGGTTGTCCAATTAGATGCAGAATATATCCTGCTATAAACAATGGCGTCCTTTGCCCAGTTTGATATAAACGGTGTTGTTGGACGGTTGTAACCGTATACCTGCATATCAATAGCAGTTAATGAGTCCATTGTAACAAAAACGATATTGGGTTGGTTTGTATGAATTTCTGGCGGCTTTTCCTCTACGACCTTATTTCGCGCATGAGTGGCAGGATAATTAGAATCTGGTATGTAACTTGTAGGCGTCAAAAATAAAGAGATTGGCAACGATATAACAAACAATAAACCAAAGAGCCAAATCAATGGAGTTAAACGGCTATCTAATGCATAAATGATATTCTTAGTGATTCTTTGTATCCCTTTACGCCAAATCCAAAATATACCTAAGAGAAGAACAATCCCAACTGTATAGGTTGTAAAACGACTCAATCCTATTAAACTATGTGCATTGATTTTAAATAAAGTATTCTTTAAATATAACGCTAATCCATACAGAACTGCTCCTGCAACTATATGTTCAAAACAAATAAAGCCCCAGGATCTGGGGAATATTCTTGAAAATACATAAATGACAGTCCAGCAAATAATAGCACATATTACTCCCATCATTATCCATAAAATATAAGCTAACGATAAATCTGGAAGAACCTCTATAAAACGTAAATAAAAAGAATATCCATCCCACTTATAAAAAGCATTCTTAATGAAAAGAAGGGAGAATGAAATGAAAAATATTCGTAAAGTTATAGTAAACGATTCTCGGGTGGTCATCTTTTTATTTATGAACTATAAACTATTCAACAGGGAAAAATAGAGAGAACATATCCTCAAGGCTTAACATTCTTAAATAAGTTAACTATTTCATTATTAGTAATTTTCTCCTGATTATAGGAAAGATTTTTCGATATGACGTAGTCAGCCGTCTTCAGAGAAGCTCTATAATGACCGCATAAATAAAAATCCAATGACTGTCCCCCCAGTCCCAGGTCCGCACTCATCTCATTCCTGCAAACATCCATACCAAACTTGTCTCTGCCAAATTTTCCGGAACAATCAACATATACCCTGCTGTTTTGGGGAAGTGTAGAATAGATATTTTGAAATTCAGTGGTAATGGCATTCAGCCTTGGAGCCTCTGAAGATTTTAATGTATTCATCTGGTAAACGCTAAATATGAAAAGCAGACATGTTATTATCGCTGCAGGCTTCGCTAAAGTTGGCTTTATAGCGGCGCCAAAAAAAATAAAATACATAATCGATAACCCGATATAAAAAACAGACTGATGTTCATGCCAGGCTACATAGTGTCTCATCGGGATAGCCCAACAAAAACCAGATAATGCAAAAACAGAAAATACCTTGAAATTGATTCGGTCTCTGAACCTGATAAAGCCATAAACAACCAACGATCCGCTAATTAAAGTAAATAACATGCCGGGAATAAATGATGTCAAATGGAAAGGGCTCACTTGAGATATTAAAATACCTGCGAAAGGCACAATCATAACAAAAATTCTGATGATCTGTAAGGCTGTAAAATAATGCCAGGCTGTAAGATTCTTAGTGTATATTTCCTTGAATGTCTGTACGTCCGAAGTTGCTTTCATGCCCAACCTTCGTAGCATCCCTTGTATGGATGAGGTTTGCAGCAGGTCCCCCCCTCTGAGAATCGCCTCGTTTATTGTTTGTCCGCCGAGTATAAGTATGCCAAATGAAACAGATGAAACAAGGGCTATAAATGAAGGCTCTCTAATAATCTCATTTACAACGTTTCCCTTCTTTCTTTGTTCTTTAATATGCTTAATAGCATCAACTATAAACCATGCAATGAAAACAGCATAAGTATGCCAACCTGTAGCTATTGAAATCATCGGAATAATAATAAGCATTGATTTCCGCACGTTATATTTGGAGCTTCTAACAACCAGTAACAGCGCCAGCATAAATCCAAGCAAAGGGGTCGACATATTAGTAACCATGTCATTGTAAGAAAGCATATAAAATGAAGAAAAAACCAAAAGGGTTATGGTCAATGCTAAGAATATTTCATTAACTATTTCATGCACTATCTTATAGCACAAGATTAAAGCAACTAAAAAGAAGATATTCATAATCTGCCTTGCTACATATATTTGCATAGCTAAATCAGGCTCAAATATTTTCATTGCTGTTCCTAAGGTTAAGTATTCAAACACTGGGAATTTATTATAAATATGGTAAAACACTTCACCATTATCAAGCATTTGCTTGCTTATCAGCATTACTAAATGTGTATCTTCAATTACTAAACTTTTTGATAACGCTGACGCGATTGAGGAAGTGTTGCCGTGATGTCCTGCAATAAAACCATTCGTGTGATTTTGAAATATAAAAATACTCCCACCGGCAAGTAACAATATTATATAAAAAAGTAATTGGTGTTTCTTATCTGTTGAGGTTGCTTTAATCTGAGTCATAAGCAGGCTTTTTATAATAGATAGTTAGGATATTAAAAAACTAATAATTTTCAATAAACATCTCTCATTTATTATATATTAATATGGCCATCTATTGTTTTTTGATCTTCAATACTATTATTCTATTATATAGCTTTATTTAGTTAATTCTAATAAAACAAAAATATCGCCGTGAAAGATATCTCCACAAAAAATCTAAATCATTTCATTAACACTCTCAAAGGGCATAATTTATCCCCCATAATATGGGATCCAATCAGCATTCATGATACTAATTTTATAATTTTATTTCAAAACCACCGCCATAAAGAAAGAGACCAGACTGGGAAGTTTTTGCTATAAGGCTTATCATGGAAGGATCATATTTGTGCAAGGATGTCACCTTGCAATGGCCTTTAAAGACGGTAATGTTCATAAAGTTTTTTTAAAAATTATAATGAAGGGCAACTCATTATGGGATTAGTAAGACTAATTTTAGCAATATCGGTTTTGATTAGTCACTCTGCGCCATTTGTGAAACTTAAACTTGTAGAAGGCGATGTGGCTGTTCAAATTTTTTATATAATTTCAGGATTCTATATGGCTTTGATATTAAATGAAAAATATGTTGGTAAAAATAGCTACCGGTTGTTTTTGTCAAATAGGTTTTTGAGGTTATATCCAATTTATTGGGTGGTCTTGTGTCTCACTATATTATTCACAATATTATGCGCTATGGTTTTTGATGGACCAACCACATTAACGTTTAAGGTTAAATATTTTAATATGATGAGCATTGGTACAAAAATATTTCAGATATTAGCAAATATATTTTTATTTGGACAAGATATTATGATGTTTCTTGGTATGAATACAGAAAAAGGAACAATGTTTTTTACTCATAATTATGCAATGACAAGTCCACAATTTCATAATAATCTGTTTCTTAATCATACCTGGACATTGGGTATCGAATTAATGTTTTATGTTTTAGCTCCATTCATTGTCCGTAGAAGTTATAAAGCAATCTTGCTTATGATAATAGTTAGCTTATCAATTAGAGCCTGGATATATTTTTACTTGGGGTGGTTTTATGACCCATGGACATATAGATTTTTTCCTGCTGAGCTATCACTATTTTTAATGGGAACTATGTCTTATAAATTCTATAAGTTAATGCAAAAAAATCCTTTCCATAATAATGTTAATAAAATTATAACTATGCTATTTTTCAGTCTCTTGTGTTCGTATCAATTCATTCCTTATATCTTTCATGCAGAAGTAAAAAAATGGCTTTTTTATCTACTTGCATGTATTAGTATCCCATTTGTTTTTCAGTTAACCAATAAATGGAAATTTGATAGAAGTATAGGAGAATTGTCATATCCTATATATATAGTTCATGTACTAGTTATTGGGAGCATTTTACCTTTCATTAATCTTTTCAAGTGGAGTAATTATACGGGAGAATTTGCAGTTTCATTTTCTATTTTAGCAGCATATATTTTAAACAAATTTATTGCGGATCCAATTGAGAGAAAACGGCAATTAATAGCTAATCAGTTGAGCTGAGCAATGTTTTCACTACCGCATCACTGGAGACCCTTTTGATCATGTCCCTATGACTTGTTGAAGTAGGAAGCGACCTCCGATTAGAATTGATTGTTCTAAAAACCAAAACAAAAGGAGATCGCAACCTATGAAGAAAAGATACCGCAAGATGAAGAAAAAGACAAATGGAAAAATAAGG
>JACQXE010000007.1 GCA_016208915.1 Nitrospirota bacterium
GGTTTGTTAAAAGAATGCCTGTGCCGCCGATACTCCCCGAGGCAGTATGGATTAATAAGCCGAAGTTGCTGCCAGTGAGTGAGGATGAAATACACTAAATGCAGATAAGGGGTGTCTCAATGTCATTGACATATTCCGTTGTCGAAAAAGAAGGCGGTAAATATCATATCCGGCCTGCCGACCCAGAAATACAGCCTAATATTACTGTTCTTGAACCTGTTATAGGTGAGGAAAGACTTTTACAGGTGATAGAAGAATTTGGTCGTTATGAAACCGATGGTAAATTTACCTTGCCTATTGAAGACAATAGCGTTTTCGCCGTGTTATGGAACAGCGTTTGTGCGCAACTGAAGTTTACTGATGCCAAATTTGGTGAATCGTCTTTCCAGTTAAATGAGGTTCGTATTTCTTTGACCCCAAAGGTCAATCACTTCTTAGCAGAAGACCTTCTGAAGCTTTCGCGGCTTGAAGAGGATAAATTGAAAGGAACCTCCCTTACAAGCTGGATTGACAACACTGATTTGTCAAACATCGGCGATGTATCGTCAGAGCGTGAACTTTACTTCCCTTTTCCCTATGACCGCTATCAATTACAAGTTTTAAAAATAATAAATAACAAAGCTGCCGTTGTTCAAGGACCTCCCGGAACTGGAAAGTCTCAGACAATCGCAAACTTATTGTGCCACTTGGCAGCTAATGGTAAAAGAGTATTGTTTGTGAGCCAAAAGGCCCAGGCATTAAAGGTTGTCAAAGACAAGTTAAACGAATTAAAGATAAATGGGAGGAAACTCAAATATCTGTATGGTTATATCCCAAATCTATCTTCTCCACAGTTAGATGAAAGTGATGAGATGGATGGGATCGCCCCGCAACTGGCTGGCTTGAGCCAATACCTGACAGAGCTTGAACATCATAAGGGAGAGCAGCGAACAGATGATCTTTGCTCAATAGTTGAAAAAAAAGAAAGCACATGCAAATCTTTTAATGAAGCCATAGAGGAACAAAGGTTGCTTTATCAGTGTGTTAAGGAGGCACAAGCATTAAACGATTATGCTGTCCACATTTCAAGCGCAACAAAGTTCAAGACAAACTTTGCACAGGAAGTAAAAGAAAGAACAGATTCTCTACTTTCGAAAGAACGCATATTGCAAAAGAGCTTTAGCAACTATAGCGGCCCACGCGAAAAGCTTGATAAGAAGTTCGCTCTTTTAAAACTTAAAGAAAATAAATATTCGGAGTTGGTTAAGAGAGTCAGGGATGATGTTCAGATATCAGGTTATGACGGTCATCTACAATTTCTCCGCAAGCTGAATAACATCCGTCGCCGCTTATTTACTCAGGGAAGTGTTTTTTCAGAACTGCCGCGAGAGATAAGAGATTACATCAGTCTGACACTGGATCAGGATATCTCCAGGGCGAAGGCTACAGCATTTCTTGATGAACTGTTTTCGTATTGCAGATATTATGAACAACAGAAAGAGCTTGACGATGTTCAATCGGAGTTGCATAAAACCTTAGCGGAATGCGGTCTATCCTTAGACGAGTTTTATGCTGTTCACGTCCTCATTGCAAAAGCAAATTTCACAGACGTTAAACATAAAATCATTAGAAGGAATGAATTAGGGGATGTTGTAAGACAATTAAAGTGCCAAGACCCCAATACCATAAGCCAGCAACTGACGCACATTGAAAAGACCCGCCGGGAACGGGTTGTTATATATTTACAAAACCTTATTAATAATGGCATCAAAAAGCAGTTTGGCAATATTGAAATTAGACGGATTATAAACAAACTTGCAAAGGCTTTTGGTAAGTCAAGAAAGGCTTATAAGACATTCGATACCTTAAAAAGAGATTCCGAAAATTTTAAAACTATCTTAGGGTTAGTTCCTGTCTGGATCATGGAGCTTGAGGACGCAAGCCGACTGATACCCTTGGAATCAGCTATCTTTGACTATGTGATATTTGATGAATCTTCCCAGTGTAATCTCGCTTATGCAATGCCCTCAATGTATCGCGCCACCCTCTGTGTCTTCTTTGGTGATAGTGAGCAGATGAGAGATACGACCGTCCGGTTTAAGACCAACAGAGCCTTCGAGGAGTTGGCGAGTCGTTACAAGATACCATCCGATCTAAATATAAAGCCCTCACAAGAAGCGGTTCAATCAATATTAGATATGGCACATTTGCAGGGATTCCTCTCAAAAGTCCTTCAATACCACTATAGATCTCCCCGAGAATTAATCGGCTTCAGTAACAGACACTTTTATGAGCCAAAAGGGAAAGGCTTGATTTCATTAAATACCAACTATCTGACTTACAAGGATACAAATAGGATAATGTTGATTCATCAGGTTGATGTAAGCTGGAATAAAGAGTTTTCGGATGGGATCAATATTTCCGAAGCGGAAAAAGTTTTGGAGATTGTTAGAAGTCTCAAAAATGACGAACGTTATAGGAGCAAGTCTATAGGAATACTTAGCTTCTTCAATTCCCAAGCGGCTTATATGAGAAAGATACTGGAAGGTGCTGGATATACAGAGGACGATGATGTAAAAGTGTCAGTAGTTGAGGGAATACAAGGTGATGAAAAAGATGTAGTGATCTATTCGTTTGTTATATCTGCCTCAGATCAGAAAAACCGATATATATCACTAACCGGCGAGGGAGGCGAGATTAACAAAGATATAGCTGCTGGACGAGTGAATGTTGCCTTCTCACGGGCAAGACAGCAGATCCATTGTGTGATTAGTATGCCGGTAGATAGATTTCCTGAAGGTATTTGGATTGATAAGTTCCTTAAACATGTGGAGAAACATGGTGAAATTGACTTTTATGCAACCGAGTTAAAACCTTTTGATTCTTACTTTGAAGAAGAATTCTATCACATTGCTAATAATAGCTTACAAAATCCCCAATACATCATACGTAATCAGGTAAAAAGTTGCGGTTTCAAAATTGATTTTGTTATAAGCAATCCACGGAACGGAAAGAAAATAGCTGTGGAATGTGATGGGCCAATGCACTTTAATGACGAGATTGACGAGGAATGCGGCATTTACATTGAATCAGATGAGGAGCGACAACGTATACTTGAAGATGCGGGTTATCGTGGGTGTTTTCATAGAGTCAAATATTCGGATTGGATAAGAAAGGACTTTGATAGAAATAAAATAATACAGGATATTGTTAGCAGTCTTTCTTGATAAGGCGTTTAAGGGGAGCTATAACCATGACTATTCCAATGCTGAGCGCAACTTCACTGCAACGGGTACTGCCATCCGGCAGAACCAAGCCCTGTGTTTTTTTCTGCGAAAATAAAAGCGGTGAGAGCAACATCGAATATGTTGTTAAGCTCAAGGCAGGAATGGAAAATGGGGTGAATGGTCTTGCGGCAGAACTGATTGCATCGCAACTGGCACTTGTTCTTGATATCCCTACTCCTGAACCTGCTATAATTGAATTAGACCCGTTGATAGCAGAGGTTATTCCCGATCCTGATCTCTCACAGAAAATCAAAGAAAGCGCCGGCCTGAATTTCGGCAGCAGGGTGATTACAGGCGGATTTGAAACATGGCCTGTAGGCAAAGCAATACCTTCAAGTCTGAGAACATTGGCGGCAGAGATATTCGCCTTTGATGCATTGATACAAAACCCTGATAGAAAGGTTAATAAGCCGAACATACTTTGGAAAGGTGACGAGTTATACATCATAGACCACGAAATGAGCCTGATGTTTATATATGAAATAATGCCGATGCCAAATCCGTGGCAGATAACGGATTTGAGATTTATCAAAGACCACTTGTTTTACGGGAATCTGAAAGGGCAGACAGCAAATCTCGACCGATTTGCCGGAGCGCTTGAACTGCTGACCGATAATGTCATAGAAACAATTCTTACAGATGTGCCGGAGGATTGGCGAAGTGATAACATATCAAAAATAACAACCCATATCAACGAGATTGTTCATCATAGCAATGATTTCGTCGACGAAATAAGGAGGGCATTGCAATGAAGATACCGTATAGTTTTTCAGTCCTAAGATATATTCATGATATTGTATCAGGCGAGTTCATCAACGTAGGAGTTGTACTATATGCTCCGAAGGCCAGATTTCTTAGCGCTGTCTGCACGTCAAGATATGGCCGCATTTCGAAGATGTTCTCAAATATAAACGGCGATCACTTCCGGCAGGTGTCCAGATACATTCAGGCAAGGCTTGAGGAAGAAGGTGAGCGTTTGCTTACTGAACTCCCGTTTGAGAAAATGCCGGTCAGCGTGAAAGACTTTACCCCCAAGGTCTTGCCGATAGATGACAGTTCGCTGCAATTCTCCCCTGAAGGATATGGATTAACGGAAAACCCGCAGGAAACTCTTGAACAGATTTATAACCGTTACGTAGAAAAGTATTATGAAAAAACAGAAAGGCAAAGCAGGAGCGACGAGGATGTATGGAAGGTTTATAAGAAACCCCTGGAGGAAAGGCGTATCCTTGCTAATTTTGTACCCCACCAGATTACAGGCAATAACTATGATCATGAATTCAAATATTGCTGGAAAAATGAGCAGTGGCGTATACATGAACCTGTCTCTTTTGATTTACTGGAGGCTGGTTCAATAACGGACAAAGCAAATGTCTGGCTTGGGCGAATTACAAGTTTAATGGATGGCGGCGAACCGTTCAAGATAAATATCCTCATAGGCTCCCCACAGGATGAAAGACTAAAGCCTGCCTTTATCAAGGCAAAAAATATCATGCACCGGATGAACTGCCCGCATGAATTTATCAAGGAAGACGAAGCAGAGGATTTTGCCGAAAATCTTAAAAAGGAAATTGAGGCTCACAAAGGATAACTATCAGACATAATATATGAGCGCATTGGATTGCTATCAACTGGTTAATCTGTACGCAGACTGGCTTAAAGAGAGAGTAAAACTCAAGACAATTGGTGACATATGTGAGCTTACGACCCCATTTATTGACCGGCATAATGATTATTTGCAGATATATGTTAAGGCCACTCCTTCAGGGATGTTGTTGACCGATGACGGATACACGATCAGGGATTTGGAAATGAGCGGCCTTGAATTCAATACCGACCGTAGAAAGAACGAGCTTAAAAGTATTTTGAATGGCCTTGGGGTCACTCTTTGTGGAGATAGCCTTGAAGTGGAGGCCCGCCCTGATAATTTCGCGCACAAAAAACATAACCTTTTACAGACAATGCTTGCAGTGAATGACCTCTTTGTTTTAGCTCCTCAAAAGGTTGCAAGTTTTTTCAAAGAGGATGTTGAGAAATATTTATCTTTACACGATATTCGGTTTACGAAAGATATTAATTTTATCGGCAAGAGTGGTTTCAATCATCACTTTGATTTTGTAATCCCTCCGTCAAAGAAAGAGCCTGAAAGAGTTTTAAGGACAATCAATAGCCCCACAAAAAATAATGTCTCTGCAATGATTTTCTCATGGGACGACGCCAGAAAAATTAGGTCAGAGAATGCTATTGCAATAGCCGTGCTGAACGATCAGGATAGAGAAATTACTCCTGACACCATACATGCCTTAAAAGCTTATGAAATAGAACCGATAGCATGGAGCAAACGTGATAAATATCTTGAAAGGCTTGTCGCATAAACAGAAAATCGATAATGTTATTTACCTCATAACCCCGAAGATCAACAAGGCCCTTGTCGAAATCGTGCGCGTCCGTGGGTTCCTCGATGCGAATCGGGAAGAAAAAAGATTTTATGGAAAGTCGGAACATAGGGGAAGATACTCATGAAAAATAAACCTGTTGCCGGTGTTTAAACTGAATATAGAAGCATAAAACTGACTATGGTCATCGGCGGAATGTGGAACGACTTCGTTCCGTACGATATTGCTATTTTGGAAGGAAAGCGAACATGAAATTTGAACAGTTACTGACCCTTTTTCAAGAAACCCACCTGGAATTGCAGAAACGGGCCGCCCGGTCGGTGGATATCGCCCTTGTGATTCGCAACTGGCTTTTTGGCTGGTACATTGTAGAGTTTGAGCAGGGAGGGGCCGACCGAGCTGAATTGTATGGAAAACGGCTGATCGAGCGTATTGCAGATGAACTGACTGCCCGATTGGGTAGGGGATTTTCCAAGCGCTCTTTGGAACAATATCGCCGTTTCTACGATTGTTATCGAGAGATTGCGCAGGCAGTGCCTGCGCAATCTTTGGAAAGCTGGCAGGAGATTAGAAAGGCACTGTCTGACGAATCTACGGGTTCCGTGTCTGCCGCTGTCATCACGCTGCAGACACTTTCCACTGAATTGGCAAGCCGGTTCACTCTCGGGTGGACGCACTATGTCGCTCTGCTTACCGTTTCCAATCCTGACGAACGCCGGTTCTACGAGATTGAAGCCCGTGAAAACAGTTGGGGCGCCCGTGAACTGGAACGACAGATCGCCTCTTCCCTTTTTGAGCGGCTGGCCTTAAGCCGTGACAAAGCAGGCATCAAAGCACTTTCGCAAAACGGCTTGGTGATTGAGAAGGCTTCCGATGTAGTCAAGAATCCATACGTGCTTGAATTTCTGGATTTGGAAGAGAAAAGTGCCTATTCCGAGTACGAGGTGGAAACCGCAATCATCAATCGTCTTGAACACTTCCTGCTTGAATTGGGTAAAGGGTTTCTGTTTGAGGCACGACAGAAACGGTTCACTTTCGATAATGACCATTTCTATGTTGATCTGGTGTTTTACAACCGTCTCTTGCGCTGCTATGTCCTCATCGATCTCAAGCGCGATAAGCTGACCCATCAGGATTTGGGGCAGATGCAGATGTATGTCAATTATTTTGACCGCCATGTCAAAACCGAAGACGAGCTTCCCACCATTGGGATTGTGCTTTGCCACCGCAAACATGATGCGCTGGTCGAATTGACCCTGCCCAAGGACTCAAATATCTTCGCATCAAAATACCAGCTCTATTTGCCGTCGAAAGAGGAATTAAAGAAACAATTGGAAGAGGCTGCAGGGATCGAGCACAAGGATGATGTCAACCAGAAATAAGGATAGATGGGACGATTCTATTTATATGCGAAATTGCTTTAATATGAATAAGAGGAAGTTCCACGTAAGGGATAACTATGCCGTTTAACCCAAAATTTGCCATAACATCAAGAATCAACAAGCCCCTTGTTGAAATCGAGCGCGTCTGTGGGTTCCTCAATGCGAATCGGGGAGAAAAAAGGATTTATGAAAAGGCAGAACCCAGGGGAAGATGCTCATGAAAAACAAACCTGTTGCCGGTGTTGAAACTGTATATAGAAGCATAAAGCTGATTCTGGAAGAGGCGCGGGCAAAGTCCTTCAGGGCCGTTAATTCGGCAATGGTCAATGCTTATTGACATATCGGCAAAGTTATTGTGCAAGAAGAACAGCAAGGACAACTCAGGCGACTATATCTATGTGAAGAACGGCAACGGGCAATACAAGCTTGATAGAAACGGCCACTTGATTGTTGACCATGATTTACACAACCACGGCGGAGAATTGCCGGATGGCATAGCCGAGGCGTTTATTGAGTTTGCCAAGAGCGAAAAATTGTCTTTCTGGAAATAAATGGATAGCGAGCGTATTCCCCGTGGTATTGTTACGGGGTTAGCGAGCAAATGTAATAAAAAACAATTCCTTACATTAGATTCCCTACGGTCTTGCTGCAGGGAAGATCAATTATGAGAAAAGATAATCTGCAAAAAGGCAAAATAATAATTTACCAGACCTCAAAAAATGAGGTAGGGTTGGAAGTTAAACTGGAGAAAGAAACTGTTTGGCTGACTCAAAACCAGATCGCTTTGCTTTTTGGCACTCAAAGACCGGCAATAACCAAGCACCTCAATAATATATTTAAATCAGGAGAGTTAAATAAGGATTCAGTTAGTTCCATTTTGGAACATACTGCCTCGGATGGTAAAACTTACAAGACGCAATTCTATAGAGCAAAGTTAGATCGGCGAATTCTATTGCGATAGCCGTGCTGAATGATCAGGATAAAGAAATTACGCCAGATACAAATACATGCTTTAAAAGCTTATGAGATAGAACCAATGGCATGGAGCAACCGTGATAAATATATTGAAAAGCTTGTTGCATGAGCGGAACATCACCATGCCTTTTCTTAGTGTGACATTTTACTGCGACAGAAACACTGGAAATGACGGAGTGGTTCAGAATATTTTACTTATGCCGTAGCAGAAGGTTGACTATAACAAAGGAGGACAAGAGATGCCGCTGCCGGTTTTGGTAAAAACATTGATTGAAAAAAAGGTTGGAGACTATTGCACGAAAAAAGCGCCGCCTCATGTCCTGGATAAATTGAAAATCTCCTATAACATACGCGGTAACAGTGTCACCATCTTTGAAAACAGGGCGCCGTGGCATCCTGATATGAAAGAATGGACGTCCATGCCGGTCGCACAGATGAGATACGATAACAAGACAGGCGAATGGACTCTTTATTGCGCGGACAGAAATGATAGATGGCATAAATACATGGGCATCAAGCCGACAAAAGATATAGATATAATTTTAACTGAAATCGACAAAGATCCCACTGGAATATTTTGGGGCTAAAGGATAAAATTTTTACATGCACCTCATTAAAACTACAAAAGACATGCTGGCGTTCGGCGGAAAATTAAAAGCAGAGCGCAAGTCCCTCGGTTTTGTCCCTACGATGGGTGCTCTGCATGAGGGGCAAAGACGGCATTGTCACCAAAGAGGTTCTTACCAAAAACTGGACGGACTGGATAGACTACTGGAGCGTGGATTTCAACTTTGAAAGCAAGCGCGAGATCGTTAGAGTTAAGAAAGATGAGACCGGAGAGATTGAAGAAGTATGGACAGGTGACTTTGTGTTTGAAAACGAATGGCAGAGCTTCCGCACAAAGAAAGACCGGACGCTCGAAATGAAGACCCCTTTTCACGAATGCCCGAAGGGATGCTATAAAATCGCCGTCAAGGTGGTGGACATATTCGGCAATGATACGATGAAGATCGTGGAGGTGGGGGTCTGAGGCGCTGAGTGTGGCGTATATTTACAAATCGTAATTTTAACATGGGAATGCAAGTAAAAAGGGGGACAGAAAATGGTCAACATGAATGTACAGGGAAAAGAAATCTCAGTAGTTACCAAAAAAGATCAGGATTATATATCGCTGACTGACATTGCAAGATACAAGAATGCAGAAAGAACTGACGATCTGATCAGGAACTGGCTCAGAAACCGCAACACCATCGAATTCCTTGGTATATGGGAGCACCTTAACAATCCTGATTTTAAACCCGTCGAATTCGACGGGTTTAAAAAGCTGGCCGGGCTTAACAGTTTTACCTTGACACCAGGGCAATGGATTGAAAAAACTAACGCTATCGGCATCGTTTCTAAACCAGGGCGTTACGGCGGCACATATGCTCATAAAGACATAGCTTTTGAATTTGCATCATGGATTTCTGTTGAATTCAAATTGTACCTGATAAAGGAATTCCAGAGATTAAAAGATGAGGAACTGAAACAGCTCGGCTGGGATATCCGGCGCAACCTTACAAAAATAAACTACCGGATACATACGGATGCGATCAAAGTAAATTTGGTCCCTGCTGAACTTACCATGCGACAGATCAACAACATCTACGCATCCGAAGCCGATGTGCTGAACATGGCATTGTTCGGCATGACGGCCAAGGAGTGGAGGGATACTCATGCAGGCAATAAGGGCAACATCCGGGATTATGCCAATGTCTCACAGCTTGTCTGCCTGTCCAATCTTGAAAATCTGAATGCTCATTTTATTAATGACGGCCTGCCTCAGGGAGAACGCCTTTTGAAATTGAATAAAATTGCTATCCAGCAGATGAAGCTGCTTACCGAAGATTCGCTGATAAAGAAGCTGGGAGCACGGGACAGATAATGGTGATACATCCTTCATTCCCAAATTCTCCCTATATGCAGCTTATTAAAACCATAAAAGACATGCAGGCGTTCGGCAGAAGATTAAAAGCAGAGCGCAAGTCCCTCGGTTTTGTCCCTACGATGGGGGCGCTTCATGAAGGGCATTTGAGTCTTGCCAGGCGTTCAATAGACGAAAATGATTTTACTGTTGTCAGCATATTTGTGAATCCTGCGCAGTTCGGGCCGAATGAGGATTTCAAGAAGTATCCGCGCGACACGGAGGGGGATTTGCAGAAACTTTCTCCTTTTAAAGTAGACGCTGTGTTTCTTCCTGATGCCGCGGAGATGTACACGGCAGGCTTTTCCACTTCGATCAATATTGGCAATATTGGAACAATACTTTGCGGCGCGTCAAGACCGGGACATTTCAACGGCGTTGCGACGGTGGTCGCTAAGCTTTTCAATGCCGTCACGCCTGACAGGGCGTATTTCGGGCAGAAGGATTTTCAGCAGACTGTAGTTATTAATAAACTGGCAAGGGAATTGAACTTTGCCACTGACATTATTGTCTGCCCGACAGTCAGAGAACCTGACGGGCTTGCCATGAGTTCAAGGAATACGTATTTGAATAGCGAAGAAAGAAAGGCGGCCCTGATTTTATATAAGGCGCTAAAGCTTGGGGAGGAGCTTATTATATCCAATGGTATGGTTAACGCGGTATTGATCAAAGAGGAGCTGAGAATGCTCATTCATACCGAACCGCTTGCAGTCATAGACTATGTAGAGATAGTTGCTGCTGATCTTGGAGAAGTGGAAAAAATAAAATTACCTGTGGCAATATGTCTTGCAGTGAAGCTTGGAAAGACAAGATTGATCGATAATATAATTGTCGATAGGTTTCAGCGGAAGTCCTGACCTGTCGCCCTGAACTTGTTTCAGGGTCTCGTGGCAATTCCTGTAGTAATTAGATGCTGAAATATATTCAGCATGACAACTAACGATTTTTTATGACTGAAAAAAACCCACAGCCCGAATTGTTTCAGAATTCTTCAACAGCGCCCCTTCCGTTAAAAGAGCGCAAGGCTGAGATACTTCCGCTTGCAAGAAGGTTTATTAAATTGTCCGAAGAACAGCTCGGCACCGCGCCTAAGGAACTATCAAAAGAGATAGAAGAGCATCTCGTAACATACGACTGGCCCGGCGGGGAAAAGGAACTTGAGACCGCCGTAAAAAGGGCCTGTATACTGTCAGATGAAACGATGCTTCAGATAGAGGATTTTGATTTTAAGCAGAGGCAGGCAAAATCTATCGGTAGATTTGTCGAGGTCCGGCTTAAAAGCTTTATGAAGAATATAAACCGTTTTGAAAAATTCAACTTGTATGACATGGTGATACCGGAAGTTGAAAAATCGCTGATGGTAATGGTATTGAAAGAAACAAAAGGCAATCAGATCAAGGCGGCAAAGATACTCGGCATCAACCGCAACACGTTGAGAAGCAAGATAAGGACACTGAAGATAAAACTAAAAGATTTGAAGTAGGGGCGGGTTTGAAACCCGCCCCTGCAAGTTTATAAATTATTACACCCTGTGGTCTTTGCCACAGTTCCAAATTTCTGTCATTCCGGCTTGTCGGGAATCTTTCCAGAAGGATTCCCGACGCGCTTGCGGGAATGACACCAATAATAAACTTTCATATAATGAACGCCCTGCGGTCTCTGCCGCAGGGTTCTTCACAATTTCAACAGCACCAACCCGGTAACGGGATCGAGTTCTCTCGTAGCGGTGATCCCTTCCATCTCAATTATCACCGCCTCAAGCACAAGGAAGGTCTCCGATTGTTCCCTCAGGCATCCGACCTTCACCATGTCCTTCTTGCCGAAGGCCCCGTGAAAGTGTACTTTCGGTTCGTCACCCTGCCAGAAGATGGTCCCAAGTCCAACGACTTCATGAGTTTCGCCAAGGGTTCTCCAAACCGGTTTCGGCGGCACTTCATCTATCTCAGGTCCGACAACAATTCTCCCTCCACGCATTCCGCCTACAAGGTAAAAAATTCCGGCCCTGATATCTTCCGTCTTTGCAAGGCCAACGAGATTTGCAAGCACATCGTCATGATCTTCAAATTTTGCCACAAGGACCCGTCCGGGTTTGCCAGTTTGATACTTCATTCAGCCTCCTTAAAAGATTATTTTAGACATCAAGTTTTATACCATAAAAAAATTATATTTTACAGTTTACTGGTTGCTCATTATTTCATCACTTGTTAGAGGCAACTTCATAGAATGATTTCCGCCCAGCATCTTAAAATAAATCGCTATATTAAAGTAACTTACATATAAAAAATGAGCTTAAGCTATAACTTTTTGTTTCTTCATTGAAATTTACCTGCAAACCTCATTGATGTCGATATTTATTACAGTACTGTCGAGATAGTTTACGCTATTCCGCTTTCTTTGTTTTATGTTTCTTGTAAAATCAAATGGTTACAGTTTGAGCACGAATATTGCTTTTAGTCCTAATAAGGAAAAGCGAAACTGAAATTTGAAATAAATAGAATAAGGAGGCAACAATGGATAAACATTTTAAAATTTGTGGGATATTAGTAATAAGCCTCATTTTGCTACCTGTACTTAGCTTTGGAAAACCTATTTCGTTTGGTAACCACTCTTCATACGGAGGTTCTCACAATAATAATGACTCTCATAATAATAACTCATGCTGCAATGGAGGCCCTCATCTCTGGTTAAGTACTGATCCGGCAACATTTGATGAGGGGGGTACTGGATATATAGGAAATGTTGGAGATTCGTGGCTTAATGATAGCTATGTAACTGTAAACAACCCATTTGACTTGTACATATACAACGCTTCAAAGAGTAAAAAAGCAACAGACATTCAGCTTCTCATTGCTATTCATGCTGGTGAAAGTGGAACAGTAACAGTTGATGGAACCGATTATTCTTTATTCACCGGGACAACCCTGCCCTCACAGTATGGCGGCGGAAATCACGGTGTTTACGATGACCCGTCCGGAACTCATGACGGCAGATATGTAATTGCCAATCTCGGTTTTGACCTTAACCCCAAAAGATCCAATTCAGCAAGCATCTCATGGACAGGATTTTCAGAAGTCCACTTTGATGTATTCTCATCCAATTGCTTCTGGAACCCGCCTTCACATGATGCGACTTCTCAAGGCGGAACTCCCGTCCCGGAACCAGGCACCCTGTTGCTTCTTGGCAGCGGGCTTTTAGGTCTCGGTATTTACAGTAGGAGAGGATTAAAGAAGTAAAATTATTATAAAGATATTGCGTACCCGATAACGGAAGATGCATTATGTCTTCCGTTATTGTTTTACATGCTGCTCCATGATCTCTTCACACTTGAAATATCACATGCCGATGAGCCAAGCTGAGTGGCCTGCTATTCCTTCGCCAGAAGAAAGAATTACAAACATGAAAACCTGACATTTATATTTTGGTAAAAGCAGGACATTTCAATTTTGCCTTGGTAAGCTTATCCACATGAATGTAATACCAAAATGATAATGTCCTAAACAACCAAAATAAGAATGTCCGGTTGAAAGGTGCTAAACTGCCTTCTTTTTAATATGGAGGTAAAGTGGCAAGAAAGGACATTATCATGCTCAGTCAGA
>JACQXE010000040.1 GCA_016208915.1 Nitrospirota bacterium
AAGTGAGCGAACATAAGTCTGCTGGCTGAATTTACCCTTGACACGTAAGATTCAAATTAAGATGTTGTCGTATTCGTGTCAAGGGTTTAATTCGCAGACGTTTCACTATAACTTACGTCGCTTACGCTCCGTAAGTTATCTGCTCATTAAAGGAGGTGTTGCAGATGTTTTTGCCTATTTTGGTAATCTTGGCCCTGGTTTTTATGTGGTTTTTCTTTTATCTTATCCCGGTGCGCCTTTGGATTACGGCAGTTGCCGCGGGAGTGCGTATCGGAATATTGAGTCTGGTTGGTATGCGGTTAAGGAAAGTTGCTCCCCACATAATCATCAACTCTTTAATCATGTCACATAAGGCAGGCTTATCGGTTAATACCGACAGATTAGAAGCGCATTATCTTGCAGGCGGTAATGTCATTCGGGTTGTGCAGGCGCTTATCTCAGCAGATAAGGCAAACCTTAATCTGGTTTTTGAGCGTGCCTGTGCTATTGACTTGGCGGGCCGCGATGTCCTTGAGGCGGTGAAAACCTCGGTTAATCCCAAAGTAATCGATGCGCCTAAAGAGGGGGTTTTGGCGGCTGTGGCAAAAGACGGAATAGAGCTTAAAGCAAAGGCAAGGGTCACTGTTCGGGCGAATTTGGAAAGATTAGTGGGTGGCGCAACCGAAGAGACCATCATTGCCCGCGTGGGAGAAGGCATCGTTAGCACCATAGGCTCGGCTGATACTTATAAGCAAGTTCTGGAGAATCCAGATTCAATTTCAAAGACCGTGCTTTCCAAAGGGCTTGATTCAGGGACCGCCTTTCAGATTCTTTCTATTGATATCGCTGATGTGGATGTCGGCAAAAATATCGGGGCAGAGCTTCAGGCTTCGCAGGCAGAAGCGGACCTTAAGGTTGCGCAGGCAAAGGCAGAGAGCCGCAGGGCAATGGCAGTAGCGCAGGAACAGGAAATGAAAGCGAAAGCTCAGGAGATGCGCGCCAAAGTTATTGAAGCAGAGGCTGAGATACCTCTGGCTATTTCTCAGGCTTTCCGCGAAGGCAAATTAGGCGTAATGGACTATTATACGCTGCGTAATATTCAGGCTGATACCTCAATGCGCGAGAGGATCGGTAAACCGCCAAAGGAACAGGGTAAAGCATAAAAAATAGGAATGGATGGAAGACATAGTAACATGGCAACATAAAAATAGGAATGGATGGAATATTCGGTGCGTTAATCTGGTTGATAATAATATTCATCTGGATTTTTTCTGCTGCGAAAAAATCAAGAAGAAAAGATTCCGAATCGCGCAAGAATTCTCCTTCTGAATTTGAAAAAAAGATATTAGAGGCGCTTGGGATTTCTTTCCCAAAGATACCCAAGCCCCCTATTCAAGAGCCTCCGGAAACGAAAGAGAAGAAACCAAGTCCTGCGTTTGCCGAAGACCAGATATCTTTATTTGAGGCTCCCAAGCCCGTCGCAGCTAAAGTTATAGCCAAAGAAGCAGAAACGGGGTTTTCTGATTTATTAACCGAAGAGAAACTTCAGGAGGGAATAGTTCTTTCTATAATTTTAGGCCCACCAAAAGCGTATCGATTTCTTGATTTTTCTTCCAAAATCCATCCGCGTCATTAGAAGCGCTATACAGTTTCCTATAGCTTAGAGAAAAACTATGTCTAGTTGGTCTGCGGCAACAGAATGTCCTAAATGCGGCAGCAAAGACACCCGCCTTGTCGAACCTCATTATGAGATGTCGGTCTATGAGTGTAACGTATGCGGGTGCCGATTTAATTCACAATCTCTATTGCCGCGAACTTTGTCTGCCGGAAAGCGGGCAATCCGCGGAAAGACCAATATTTTTGTAGTCATATTGTTAGGATTGGCATTATTCGGTTGGGGTGTGGTTATTTATCAAAATAATTTACAAAGAAGAGCTGAAGAGCGGATTGCTAAAGCTGTCTGGGAAGAGGTAGAGTCTCGCAGGCAAACGGAAGATTCTATCAAATAAGATATCGAGGCTAAAAAGAAAACTCAGGCATTTATTCTGCAGCTTGATTATGAAAAAGAGTTAATTGAGTCCATAAGGCAGGAAATCGTGGATTCTAAAGAATGGCAAATACAACACTATAAAAAACTCGAAGATTTTTTTGTCAAAGAGATACAGACTCATAAACAGAAACAGCAAGAATATGAACAGCAACTGGCCGGCTATAAAGATCAAACGGCGCAATTTAATGCTTTGCTGCAAAAGAACATTGAATATCTGGAGGGATACAATAATAAAGTGCTTGAAAACAATAAGAAGATAGCGCAATTGGAAGAGAGGATGGATTTGCAAAGTAAGCGCATAGCAGATTACGAGAGGCGGTTGACAGAAATCCTAAAGACATTAGAGGAATCTAAAGAGAAGCAAAAAGAACCATATGTAGACAGAAGGAATGCCGATGAATAAACAAGATTTAGAGAAAAGAAGGATTGCATATTTTACAAAGAAATAAAGCATGAAACGCGCACGTTATATCTTACTGATTATCCTGCTCTTTGTTTTGGGCGTTTCCGTATTTGCCAAGCCGATTATTATCTTCATCACCAAAAAACAACTCAGGGGTGTATTTATTAAAAGCGAGGTATCTATCGGCAGATGCGCCTTAAAGCCGGCAAGCGAGCT
>JACQXE010000041.1 GCA_016208915.1 Nitrospirota bacterium
ATATAACCGACTATCATGCCAAATATTTTGCTTATGAACTCACACGCCGATATTCATCCGACAGCTTGCAGAAGCTTGCCGCCTCATTATCAGATGCACAGGTTGATTTAAATCCACATCAGGTAGAAGCCGCCCTTTTTGCTTTCCGTTCACCTCTTTCAAAAGGCGCTATTCTTGCGGATGAAGTCGGATTAGGAAAGACAATCGAGGCTGGGATTGTCATTTCTCAGAAATGGGCTGAACGTAAAAGAAAGATTCTTATTATCGTTCCTTCCAGTCTCCGTAAACAGTGGAATCAGGAACTGCAGGATAAGTTCTTTCTGCCTTCTATTATTCTGGAAACAAAATCTTTTA
Source organism: Nitrospirota bacterium (assembly GCA_016208915.1). GTDB lineage: Bacteria > Nitrospirota > Thermodesulfovibrionia > Thermodesulfovibrionales > UBA1546 > JACQXE01. The sequence goes on from JACQXE010000041.1 coordinate 355, forward strand.
ATCAGGGAATCAGGAATGGCAATCTCAATCCTTTTAAGCATAATGACATTGTAATATGCTCTTATCACTTTGCGAGGTCAAAGGACGTCTATATTAAGCAGGTTGAATGGGACCTCATAGTCATTGACGAGGCGCACCATTTACGGAATGTCTACAAGAATACCAATAAGATCGCAAACGCAATAAAGGCTGCTGTAGCTCATGCGCCTAAGCTTCTGCTGACGGCAACGCCCCTTCAAAACACCCTCATGGAGTTGTACGGACTGGTAAGCATTATTGATGATTACACATTCGGTGATTTGCCAAGTTTCAAAAGCCGGTTCGCCCGCTTGACGAACAATGATAATTTTGACGACTTAAAGGAGCGGTTAAAACCAATTTGCAAACGGACATTAAGAAGACAGGTTCTTGAATATGTGAAATACACCAACCGCATTCCCATTACACAGGAATTTTATCCATCTGAGAATGAGCAGAGGCTTTATGATCTGGTATCTTTATATTTGCAGCGGCAAAACCTTTATGCTTTGCCCGCAAGTCAAAGGCAATTGATGACACTTATTCTCCGCAAACTGCTTGCATCGTCCACTTATGCGATCTCAGGGACATTAGAAGCCCTATCAAATAAATTAGATGCTATTGTCGAAAATCAGGGAATAGCGCCGTTGTTTGACGAAACGATATCAGAGGATTTTGAAATACTTGATGAGATGAAAGATGAGTGGGCAGAAGATAACGAGGAGAAAGAAGAAACAAAGGTCTTTACTCCCGAAGAGATAAAATCCATCAAGGAAGAAAGTAAGTCTCTGAAAGAATTCCACGCACTGGCAAAATCAATTAAGCAGAACTCAAAAGGAGAAGTCTTGCTGACCGCATTGAAAGCCGGTTTTGACGAGGCCGAAAAGCGAGGCGGTGTGAAAAAGGCGGTCATCTTTACCGAATCAACCAGAACGCAGAAATATCTTGAGAACATTTTAGAAATTACTGAATACAGCGGAAAGATTGTCCTGTTCAACGGGTCAAATACTGATCCTAAATCACAGACAATTTATAAAAGGTGGATAGAGGAGCATCAGGGGACTGACAGGATTACCGGGTCGAAGAGCGCAGACATGCGCGCTGCACTGGTTGAGTATTTCAGAGATGAAGCAATCATACTGATTGCAACCGAGGCAGGGGCTGAAGGAATTAATTTGCAGTTTTGCTCATTGGTTGTTAATTATGACCTGCCGTGGAATCCTCAACGGATTGAACAGCGGATCGGCAGATGTCACCGCTACGGACAAAGGTATGATGTTGTTGTGGTTAATTTTCTGAATAAGAAGAACGCTGCTGATCTGAGAGTCTATCAACTTCTCTCCGAGAAATTTAAGCTCTTTGAAGGTGTATTCGGCGCAAGCGATGAAGTGCTTGGAAGTATAGAATCAGGCATAGACTTTGAAAAGCGCATTGCGCAAATTTATCAGCAATGCAGGACAGAAGAAGAAATACAATCTGCTTTCGACGCTCTGCAGAAAGAGATGGAGCCGCAGATTGATGAGACAATCAGTCTTACCAGGCAGAGGCTGCTTGAAAACTTCGATGAAGAGGTCCATGAAAAACTCAGAATCAATCTCCAGGAAAGCAGGGATTATCTCTCAAAATACGAGAACTGGCTATGGCAGGTTACGAAATATTATCTTGAGCCCTACGCCGACTTTGCTGAGGATGGATATTCCTTTATGCTGCGTGAAAATCCATTTAACAGTGAGCCGATACATCCTGGCCCTTACAGGATAGGAAAGAATATTGACGACGTAAATATATACAGGATTGGACATCCGCTTGCCCAGCGGCTTATTGACAAGTGTAAATCCTTATCGCTGGACAGCCAGGAGGTAGTCTTTGATTACTCGAATACGCCGAAGAGAATCAGCATCATTGAATCGCTCGTTGGTAAATCAGGCTGGTTGTCAGTAATAAATCTGTCCATTCAGTCTTTTGAACCGGAAGACAGTATTCTTTTTTGCGGATTAACCGATGATGGTTTAGAGCTCGATATAGAACAATGTCAAAGGCTTTTTTCTTTGTCCGCAGTTGCAGCTCCCCTCCTTGATAAGGAGGGGTTAGGGGTAGTTGAGAAACAAATTCGGCATATTGCTCACAAACAGCAGTCTGCCATCCTTCAAACCAATGCCGAGCGCAATGGCGGCTTTTTTGATAATGAAATTGGAAAACTTGACAAATGGGCTGAAGACGTAAAAAACAGTATCGAATTAGAGCTGAAGGAACTTGACCGTGAAATCAAAGCCGGAAAGACAGAGGCAAAAAAGATCCTGAATCTTGAGGAAAAGGTAAAAGCACAGAGACAGATAAAAGAGATGGAAAAGAGGCGTAATGAGCTTAGGATGAATCTGTATCAGGCGCAGGATGAGATTGATCTGAAAAAGGAAAACCTGATTAACGAGATAGAGTCGAGGATGAAGCAGCAGATAGAAACTAATGAGTTGTTTACTATAAAATGGAAGCTGATTTAAGGAAGGGCGTAGAGGGAATTGAATTACGAAAAAGCAATCCACACGCATCTTATTGAAACTAAAGAGACTTACATGCTGTTTCCATTATTTTGCCCTAAAAGGCTAAATATTGGAAAAGTGGTCTATTATGATTTAGAATCAGGCTGATAGATATGGATGATAAGACTATAATAGATGGTAGTTTATTTGTTCCACATAAAATGAGAGATAGTTTAAAAGAGGAGGGGACATGCAAAAAGAACTCATCATGAAACTCAATAAGGCTTTTGAAGAAACTGCATACGTTGAAAACGGAGTTGAGTATTGGTTAGCCAGAGACATACAGACGTTGCTGGATTACAGTGAATGGCGCAATTTTGTTCAGGTTATCGATAAGGCAAAAACAGCTTGTGAAAACTCTGGGCAGAAGGTATCTGATCATTTTGTTGACGTCAACAAAATGATAGACCTTGGCAAAGGCGCTCAGAGGGAAATTGATGATATAATGCTGACTCGCTATGCCTGCTATTTGATAGCGCAAAACGGAGATCCGCGTAAAGAACAGATAGCCTTTGCCCAGAGCTACTTCGCAATTCAGACACGTAAGCAGGAGCTTCTGGAAGAGCGGATAAATCTCATAGAGCGCCTGAATGCGAGAGAGAAGTTAGTTGCAACGGAAACAGAGCTTTCAAAGATAATTTTTGAACGAGGCGTTGATAGTCAGGGTTTTGGCAGGATAAGAAGCAAGGGGGACTATGCTCTGTTCGGCGGGCATACAACCTTGCAAATGAAAAAGAAGATGGGCCTCCCTGAAAAGAGACCTCTGGCGGATTTTCTGCCAACAATAACAATAAAAGCAAAGGACCTGGCAACAGAAATAACTAACTTTAATGTCAGAAAAGAAAACCTTAAAGGAGAGCCCCAGATTACAAATGAGCATGTAAAAAATAATCAGGATGTCAGGGCATTACTGGGGAAAAGCGGGATAAGACCTGAAAGTTTACCGCCGGAAGAGGACATTAAAAAGCTGGAGCGTAAAGTGAAGAAAACGGATAAAAATATGTTGAGTAATACTAAAAAGCTCGGTAGTATAAAAAAGAGCAAAAAATAAAAGTGAAGCCTGCTTA
>JACQXE010000035.1 GCA_016208915.1 Nitrospirota bacterium
CCGATTCTGCGCAACACATCTATATATTCATCAAGCACGGTATGAGACAGACAAAGGGTTATTTTTTCATTTTTCCACAGGTCTATGATCTTCTTCGGATTGCCTCCGAAAAAAGAGGAGACAAAGATATTTGTGTCAATTACTGCCTTCATGCCTGATTTTTACGCGATGCGTTTATTGCCTTCTCTATTGCTGCTGGTGTTACGCCTTTTGCTTTCAATTTCTTCCCGATTCTGTTCCACAGGTCATCAACGTATGCGCCGATATCACGTTCTTTAATTCGATCTTCTATAAGTTCCCTGACCATTTCACTTGTTGTTTTGCCTTCAAGCCTTGCAAGCTTGTTGAGCCTGCTCTTGACCTCGTCATCTATCCTTATCAGCATCTGTGTAGACATTTTATACCCCCAAATATATTTTGTATATATTGTATATCACATATATACGATTGTCAAATCCCTCATACACTCCTTGCCTTTTCAAGTCTCTGGTCTGACGAGTTCACAGACGGCCTTCCGACATCTCCAAAATTATACTCAACATCTACCGGAATAAATTGTCTTTTCCAAAATCCAATTCAAATAATTCTTTTCATCAACCCAGTTTGCTTTGTCTGTAGGATTTCCTTTTTCATCTTCAAGATGGGGAATGTCCCTTTAGTTGTTGAAGTAGGAAGCGACCTCGATTAAACTATTTCATCCAAAAACTTATTTAAAGGAGGTCGCTTCTATGAGTAAAAGATACCGTAAGATGGCAAAAAAGGCAAATGGAAAAATAAGGGAAATAAAGGAAGGGCAGGTCATACTGGAACTTCCTCTGCCTGTAGCCGATGTATTAGCAGGCATCCCTGATGCAGTTGAGGGACTATCCCAGGAAGTAGGGCTAATGCTTATTGGAGCAGTGATTGAATCGGAGTGTGAGAAGATAGCTGGCAGGAAAGACGCAAAGAACCCTCTAAGGACAGCCAACTGGTGGGGAAGCCAGCTCAGCCCGGGGTATTACGCTAAACAGAAGGTCTTGATAGACCGTCCTCGACTCAGAGGTAAGGACAATAAGGAGATACAGTTAAGCACATACAAGGCGTTTCAGAACCCTATGAAGATGAAGCAGTCTGTAATGAAGCAGATGGTATTGGGAATATCGAGCCGCAACTATGAAGAGGCGATAGATTCCTTTGTAAGCGGCTATGGGATAAAGAAGTCCAGCATAAGCCGGCACTTCGTAAAGGCAACGGCAGAGCAGATGAGGGAGTTCATGGAGAGGGAGCTTTCGGGATTGGAACTCTGTGCGATATTTATAGACGGCATAGAGTTCAAGAAGCAGATGCTTGTAGTCGCCCTGGGATTGGATAAGAAGGGCAAAAAGCATATACTTGGGCTATGGCAAGGGGCAACTGAGAACTCCACTGTCTGTACCAATCTGTTGGATGATATTGAAAGGCGTGGACTGGACATGGGGAAGGACTACCTCTTTGTGCTTGACGGCTCAAAGGCATTGAGGTCTTCTGTGGCGAGGAAGTTCGGCTCGGAGGTACTTGTGCAGAGGTGTCAGCAGCATAAGAGAAGGAATGTGAGGGATCATCTTCCGCCTGAGCATCAGGAGGCCATAGATGCAAGGATAAGGACTGCCTATAACATGACAGATTATGATAAGGCAAAGAAGTCGCTGGATTTGACCGTAAGATATCTGGAGAGACTAAACCCCTCTGCTGCTGCGAGCCTCAAAGAAGGTCTTGAGGAAACCCTTACCGTGCACAAGCTTGGAGTTTCCGGGCTTTTAAGAAAGACCCTTTCAACCACAAACCCCATTGAGTCCTGCTTCTCTGTAACCCGCACTATTACTGGACGGGTCAAAAGGTGGAGCGGTGGGGATATGGTTCAGCGTTGGGCTGTGGCAGCGTTGCTAAGGGCTGAGAGGAAGTTTAAGCGTGTGAAAGGTTACAGAGAAATACCGAAACTCACTGCTGCTTTGCAGCAGAAATCTATTGACAGAAAGGAGGTTGCAGCTTAATATATGGGCAAGAGCGTCCTTCCTACTTCAACAAAAGGAAGGGACAACGTCTCAAGATGCCAGTCAAGGCGTAAAATGTTCTTTGCAATCATATTATCCTTTTTCCACTGAGCCGATTGTTTTTTTCCCCAATTCTGATTTGTCTCTGAGCAGGATAAAGGAGTTTAGAACAAAATCCTTCTTATGAATCCGTTTTAATTCTTTTTCAATATTCGGCAGTGTCGGGTTTGTGGCTTTGTCGGCAATGGCAACTTTCTCTTTATATTGTTCTGTTGCAAAGTCTTTCATTCCCATTTGGCCTTTCGGGTCAATAAAGTTGATGTAAACTTTGTCCTTTGCTACAAGCCACATAATGAAGTCAGGGTAGAACACAGTTGTATATTCTGTAAATCCCAAAGTCCAGGTCATTGGCATTGAACTGGAACATTTCTTTGAGGAAATATTTTAGCTGGTCAATTGAATTTTCTTTACTCATCTTTTCTCCCCCTTCTCAAACATCCCCTTCGCCGCTTCATACTCCTTCTTGAAATTTATCCCTGTATCCAGAAACGGGTCTATAACCTGAAAGGCTGAATACATATAGGCAAGTAATTGCAACCCTGTAAATTCTTTTCCGGGGATGCTTTCGAGATGATATTTTTTCTCTGTCTTTGCCGGGTCAATTCCTTGCCTGCCGAGCATCGCAATCTCAAAACCGATTTTTTTATCGGAGATATTGGGCATGTTACTTAAAAGTGTTCTCGACAAACTTTATGAACTTTCTCACATGCTCCAGATAATATTCCGGCTCGTGCAGGGAATCAATAATCAACGCATACCTGAATTCAACGGCATAAGGGGTCAGTTCGGCAAGAATATTCATCGACGCCAAAAGACTGACATGATTTTCTCCTGCAAGGTCAATCAGATCTTCCAGATCATGGGTCTTAGGAAATTGAATGCCTTTAAGGCTTAACAATGATTTTAAAGCCTTTTCAACACTCTGCTGTAGATGGAAATACTTAATTTCATTGGCAACATCAGGATTGTTTATTACCTGCTCAACTAAGACTAAATCCTGCTTTGCCTTGATTAAGAAAACCTCATATTGCTGCTTGAAACTATTTTCGCTCATACAGAATAATCCCTTTTTTATCGGCTTCAAAATAAATGGTATTAATCTGGTCTTTGTAAAAATCAAACTCTTCCTGTGAGGCGACTATCGTATCAAACGGCATCAAAATTCCTTTCAGCGTTCTTCTTGCTTCTACAGCTTCGCGTATCTTTGAAGAAATCTTCTCTTTGATTATCAGCAAATCGATATCACTGTCTTTTGTCGGCTTGCCGGACGCAAAACTACCGAACAGAAAAATCCTTGCAGGATTGATCTTCTGTAATCTCTTTACAATTTCATTCTTTAAAGAGTCATTTA
>JACQXE010000036.1 GCA_016208915.1 Nitrospirota bacterium
AGTCCATAATATCATAAAATACGAAATAGTGGAAATACCGTGCAATTGATTTTATGTGATTTTTCCATTTGAAAAATCCTCCAAATGTGATATAGTTTAAACAGTTTTAGAAAAATACGACAGTTCGCATAGTAATTGTTAGGCGGAAAGAGTTATCTGATCATTGCCGGCAGGGAAAGGAGAAAGGAATGTCAATATTTGATAAGTTATTTGGGAGTAAAAGTGAAGAACTGCATGATGCAGCGATAAGTGGCGACAAAGAAGCGATTAAACTTCTCATTGCTAAGGGAGCAAATATTAATGCAAAAGATGAAAAAGGGGATACAAGCCTGCACCACGCAGTCTTTTATCGTAGAAGAGAGGTAGCTGAACTTCTTATTAGTAAAGGAGCAAATATCAATGAAAAAAACAAATATGGAAAGACAGCACTACACACCGCATCGCTTTTCGGCGAAAAAGAAATAGCTAAACTTCTTATTCTAAAAGGAGCAGATGTCAACATAAAGGATAAGGATGGAATGACACCCCTTTACTCTGCATCAGAGGAAGGTAATATAGGAATAGCTGAGTTTCTTATTGCTAAAGGAGCGGATGTGAATGCAAAGAACAACGAGGGAAGGACTGCGATACACGAGGCAGCAGCAAGAGGCAGCATAGGAATAGTTGAGTTTCTTATTGCTAAAGGAGCGGATATTGAGGCAAAAACTAATATTGGAGGTACTGCGCTACACCATGCAGCATGGAATGGCCACACAAAAACAGTTGAACTTCTTCTTGCTAAAGGAGCAGATATTGAGACAAAAGATAATAAGGGGCGAACACCCCTTGATTTGGCAAAAGAGAAAAGTCACGAAGATATTGTCAGACTTCTCAGTAAATGAAACAATACTTATTTGGGAGGACTTAGTATGATTGAGGAATACAACCAGATGCTTCAAGAAGCAATAGATGCACAAGATACACATAAACTCATGTTTGTATATGTAAAATCTCATGAAATAGGAATCAATTTAAGAGAAGAGGTAAGTGAGGTATTATTAAAGATGGGAAAAAGTGCTGTGGAAAAAGTTGCGAGAATGCTAAACGATAAAAGTATTAGTGTAAAATCCAGGGGAACCATTGCTCATCTTCTTATGACTGTTATTAACTCACAGCCTGAAATAGGAAATACCGACGCAACAAAAAATGAGTTACAACAAGCATTGTCTGATGTAGATTTTTTCGTTTCTGGTAATTCCGAAGAGGCACTTATTGCTTTAGGAATTAAGGAAATATCAGGGGTTCCCATCAAAAAACATGCGGGTAATCTTAGGGAACAAAAACTTAACAATGATTTTCGTAAATTATTTGGGAGATAGAGAGTGAAGAATTTGGGGAATGGGGGACAGTTACCTATTAAAAGCCTAACCAATCGCTGAAGCTGACGGCGGGCAAGCCCGCCGCAGCTTAGCTCAATCGTTATGGGGCAAAATAAATGAATAAGAAAATGTATGCGCTGATTTTAAATTGGGATCTTTCGCAAAAGCCTAAAGAGATATTTGAGGAATTGAGAAAATACATCGCTGATGAATCGTGGAAAAGGTATGAAAGCAAAAAAGGTCTTGTTCAAAAAATATGGTATTCAAATATTGAGACGGGACAATTCGGCGGCATTTATCTTTGGGAGACAAAAGAAGCGATGGAAGAAGAAATACGGACAATGTATAGAGTAAAGACAATGACAGAAGTTAATCCGAGTATTCATAGATTCGATATAGAAGCGATACAAGAAGGCAGTCATTCAATAGAAGAATTGACTGCTATGGGACTGGCTTGGATAAACAAGAAGAACCCATAACAAAACAATCCAGCGGACGCTTACCCGCGGCAAAAACAGCCGCGTGTAACCACCGCTGATTTAAGCGTTAGGCAACAAAGAGAATAATAAGAATGAATAAACAACATATAATTTCAGAAATTAAACGTACCGCTGAGGAAAATGGAGGCGTGCCATTAGGGAAAGATCGGTTTCTGAAAGAAACTGGAATAAAGTTCTCTGATTGGTATGGTAAGTTCTGGGTTAGATGGGGAGACGCACTGATTGAAGCGGGATATGAGCCAAATATTTTTAAAGGTTCTTATAATGATGAACACGTAATTGAAAAACTGATTTCATTGATAAGAGAAATTGGGCACTACCCTGTTGCGGGTGAACTTCGTATGAAAGCCAAGAATGATAAGCAATTCCCTACTCATAATGTATTTTCACGTGTGGGTAAAAAACCAGAATTAGCTCAGAAGGTAATTGACTATTGTAGTGAACGTGATGGTTTTGATGATGTAATAAAAATTTGTGAGCCCATAATCAAAACAAAAAAACAAGAATCTGAAGTTAGCGGAAAGGATACTTTTAGTATTGGCTATGTTTATTTGATGAAATCAGGACGCTACTACAAAATAGGTAGAAGTAGTTTTGTTGAAAAACGAAACTATGAAATCGGAATTAAGCTGCCTGAAGAATTGAAAATAGTTCATAAAATTAAAACGGATGACCCAACAGGAATCGAGTCTTACTGGCATAAGAGATTTGAAGAAAAAAGAAAAAGTGGGGAGTGGTTTGATCTCTCAAGTAGCGATGTGAATGCATTTAAGAGAAGAAATTTCATGTGAGACTGCCTAACGAATCACCCCACTGGACTCCGCTTTGCTCCGCCAGTGAGTTCAGGCGTTATATTCAAATATTCTATTGCGGTCAATACCGATATGAGCAAAAAAAATAAACAACGCCGACATAAAGCACCCAAAGCAATATCCCCGCAGTCACAATCCCAAAAGTTAACGGCATCACCCACGCCCGCATCAAAGAAAAGTAAAGAAAAGTAGGGACACTTCCCATATTCCGTGACTTAAAATCATATTAGGCTGGATCCATCCCATGTAAACTATTTGTTTAACTCTCAAAAAGGAGGACAAGACATCTGAAATTTGCACCTCTTTTATTGCTTCAGTTGACCTACAAGGTCGTCTGGTTTGTTGGCGTGATTCTACCTATTCTATTTGCAGGAAAATTTCCGACTTATGCGCTGCTGTTTACCGCGATTTACGTGACTTATATTATTGGAGACCTGATCGCAATACCTTTTTCCTATGTCTTTGCGAAACAAACAGACTAAGAAATAAGACGACAATATAGCCATATGTAACAATAAAATCGAGGCGACAGGGAATAGCCTCTGTGGTTTTCATCAAAGGCTGGTCACCCACGGAATAAATAAAGACAAAAATGTTATCATTTAATTAGTTCTTGGAAAGGAGGAAGGTTATGCGCGTAATAGATATTCCACAAATTGAAAAATTAGGTGTAGCAGAAAAGATTCTTCTGGTCGAGGATCTATGGGATAGCATATCTTCTGAAGAATCTGCCATCCCTGTCCCCCAGAGTCACATAAAGGAGCTAGATAGAAGGCTTGCAAGGCACAAATCCAGCCCGGGGGCACTTTTATCTCTGAATGAACTTAGGACAAAAATAGAATCAAGGAAATGACATACACCCTGAGGTTCATTCCTGAAATTGAAGAGGATGTAATCAACGGTTATGTGTGGTATGAAACAAAATCCATGTGATAACCCTATTTCTTCTTCTTTTGATAACCGGAGCTGTTGTCATTAGAATCGCGGACGAATCCTACTTTTTTATAATTTATATGTTGATGAATTCTTAATGCCGGCTAAACACAGGCTGAAGCTGACGGCTTTTTCAACTTAATTCTTGCAGTTACCCTTAAAAGACTTAAACTTTTCTAAAAACCAAAATTACATTCACTCCGCCAAAACCAAAAGAATTTGAGACAGCTACCCTCATCTCTGTATTTTTAGTCTCAGTCACATAATTGAGGTCACATTCAGGGTCATTATTCTCCAGATTTATAGTGGGTGTGATGACTCCTTCAGCGATGCCCATCAGTGCGATGGCAGCCTCAAACGCCCCTGACGCTGAGAGCATGTGCCCTGTCATAGACTTTACAGAACTGACAGGAATCTCATATGCCCTTCTGCCCAATGCAAGTTTTATGGCCTCTGTTTCTGCCTTATCTCCAATAGGCGTTGATGTGCCATGGGCGCTTATATAATCTATATCTCGAGGCGACAATCCTGCCTCATTTAATGCCATTGTAATCGCCCTCGCCTCTCCTTCGGGACTCGGCCTTGTCTGATGAAAGGCATCCATCGTATTTCCATATCCGATAATTTCCCCATAGATCCTTGCGCCTCTTTTCAATGCAGCTTCATAATCTTCAAGAACAAGAACACTTGCGCCTTCTGCAAGGACAAAACCGTCTCTTTCTCTGTCAAATGGCCTGCTTGAGTTAGAGTCAGTTCCCCTTGATAATACACCAGTGGCGCCATAACCTTCGATACATAATCTACATATAGGGGCCTCGCTTCCACCGGCAATAATAATATCTGCATATCCTGATTTTATTGTCCTGTATGCTTCACCTATTGCATTTGCTCCTGATGAGCATGCATTGGATATGCCGAGACAATAACCCTGTATGCCAAGTTTCCGAGCTACATGCGATGCTGCCATGTTGATGCTTGTAGATGGCATGAGATAGGGAGAAAGCTTAAAGCCTAGTGTTTGGGATTTGTATTTTGGAATTTCAGATTCTGTATTCTGTCTTTTTACTATCGCCTGCTCTATCGTGCCTATTCCTCCCCTGCTCGAACCAATAATTACCCCGGCATTGTCAAGTTTCGAGTTTCGGGTTTCGAGTTTCGAGTCACTATCTGCTGAATCCTGTATAAGCCCCGCATCCTCAACTGCCTTCAAAGATGCTCCCACGGCATAGTGGACAAAACGGTCAAGATGCATAATCTCGTTTTGGGCAAGATATAGTCCTGCGTCAAAATCTTTTAGTTCTCCCGCAACTTTCCATTTCAATCCAGAAGCATCAAATCTTTGTATGCGCCCTATTCCTGATATCCCTGACTTGGCAGCCTTCCATGAAGCAGCAAAAGAACTACCCAGCGGAGTCACCGCTCCTATGCCTGTCACAACAACCCTTTTCATTGTTAACTATGATAACACACATGGTTTACAATGAATAATCTCATTTCTGAAAATTAATATACCCATTATTATCAGATGTATGTTATCGTTATTGAACTCTTTGGGAGAAAAGATGGCAGGAGAGATTTTAAAAATAAAACGCGAAGAATCTGGCAAAGACATCAGGGAAATCTCCAATCTTCTTAAAATAAAATCTGAATATTTGCGGGCAATAGAGAACGATGAGTTTGCAAAGCTTCCTATAGAAGTTTATGCAAAGGGATACATCAGAGAATATGCGCGCCTTTACAAGATAGATGCCGAACCTATTATAAAGGCATATACTGAAAAAATGTCCCTTCCTGAGAAAGAAAGGGAAGAGATAAGCCTGCCTGCCAATACTACAAAAAAGAAGATGAAGATTAATTACCTTGTTTACGGCGTCATCATAGTGGTTGCGGCCCTTGTTCCCATGATATTCGTAACCCCTAAATCTGAAAACCGCGAATCAACTCCAACAACAAAACCAATGCCTGCTGTTCAGCCGGTTCAGCAGACGGAAAATCCTGTGCAGGAATCAAAAATAGAAGACAAAAAAAAACAAGAGACAAAAAAACATATTCTTAAAATATCAGCCTCAGACACTGTATGGCTCCAAGTAAACATAGACAATACCCAGACAAGAGAGATGATTTTAAAGAAAGGCGAGTCAGCTACGCTGTCTGCAAGCGAAAATTTTTCCTTGAAGATCGGCAATGCCGGCGGGATTAAACTGACATTGGATAAGAAAGATATCGAGGTTAAGGGCAAAAAAGGACAGGTAATAAGCCTTGTTCTCCCTGCTGATAAACAGCGAAAAACCGATACTGATAAAAAAAATTAAATCATAGGCAGATATAGTATTTAAGCGGCTTTATTTGCCGATATTCCTACAGTATTAATAAAATAATCGAGAGACAAAATACCTCGGAGGTCGGAACGACCGAGAATGAGCGAGAATGCTATATCTGCCTATATGAATAAATAGGTTAAAATATGTCCTTTTTTTCTGTCGGCGCCATAAGCAGTTATTTAAACAAAAAAATCGTTATTATTCTGTTTGTCCAGTTCATTGTCTTAATCTCATTTTTAGGATATCTCTCGTGGCAAGATTCTAACAAGGAATGTGTTGCATGCCACAGCAATAAGAAGAAACTAAAATCACTCGGCTATCCCCAGTTTTATGTAACTCAGGAGATGGCAGGAAAAGAGAGTAATCATGCAAATGTAAAATGCCATGAATGCCATCTGGGAAACGGAAGAGCAAAAGACCCTGATAAGGCGCATAAAGGCATTTTAAAGGTTTTGCTCATAGGTAAAAGCGGAGAGATATTGGATAGGAAAAAAGCATATCCTCATTCATTGTTTCCAGAAGGAAAGGATAATCCCAAAAAGCTCTTGCCAGAAACAGATGTTGATATAAGAAACATACTCTGGCATGACAGAGACCCGGAAACCCTGGGTTTCAACCCAAAAATCGCAGAAAAGACCTGTGGCAAATCAGGATGTCACCCGGATGAATTTAAGCAATTCAAAAAAACAATAATGGCAGCCAATTTCAGACAGCGTACTATGAGGACATGGCTCGAACCCTATGGTCCGCATAACTGTGGCCCCTCATTCGCTGATATCTTGCCTCAAGAGGAACTAAAAGAGACCAGGTTTGTTTTTCACAATACAGATGATATAGCAAGAAACCTGAATATCAGCTTTACAAAAGATCAGGCAAAGGCAAAACAAAGATTCTGCAATGTATGCCATGCAGGCTGTCTTGACTGCCATTATGCTCCTGATAAAGATAAAGGCATTCACGCATTCACAAAGAAACCTGTCTCAGAGACATGCATGGGTAATGGCCGTGGAACAAGTATCTGTCATTCAGGGTCTATGGAGATGCGGAGAGGCGAGACCTACATCGGAGGGAATTACTCAGAGCCTCAGGGTATGCAGTCTGATGTTCATTACAAAAAAAACATACAGTGCATTGACTGTCATCAGACAGGAGAAAAAGGCATGGGAGACATGAAGAGAAAGGCAGGATGCCAGGACTGCCATATAGAGATAGAAGAGGCGCATGAAAATAGCTTACATAAAAACCTTGATTGTGCAGCATGCCATATAAATGAGCTGAGAGGTTATCAAATTACTGTATGGGGGCCCGGATTTATTGCAGGCAAACCCAGTCCTTTCAAAAAATATTCATCATATTACGGAATACAGAGGCCGCCTATACTTATTAAGGACCAGAAGGGAATATGGATGCCGGTAAAGGTATGGCCGCATAGCGTTGGGAATATCAAGGAAGAGGTCAAACCATCAGGAAAGATGATGTTCAGATGGCCTAAAGGAGAAACGAGGGATGCATATTATATTATAGGCACCTTCAATACAGACACTAACAGGGGAAACAGGCATCTCTTATGGCTCGAGATAGAACAGGCAGCCCACCCTTATGGAGAGGCGAGGAAATGCAGCAGCTGCCATAAAAAAGAGCAGCAGGAATCAACATCATTGTGGGAATTTTACGACTATCAGGGTTCAGAGTCTTTCAAAGGAACATACAGGATTCTTGCAGACCGCAAAGGGCTGCGAATCGAGAACATAAAAAATATAACCCCTATACAACTTATCAAAGGATATAATTCAGAAGACTTTGCATCATGGATATTTTTCAAAGATCTATGGAAAGCATCAGGGAATTTTTCGATAAAGACTGACAGAGAAAAATATAAAAGGGCATTAAATCTTTTTAATGAGCTCCGGGAAAAACTCGATGACCTCGAGAAATTATCAAAAGGTTTTGACAAAAAAGAATTAAAGAGATATAAACGCATAAAAGGTGTTGCGCTCCATGATTACGATTACAGATTCGAAGGTCAGAAATAGTAGGTATTTTTTTTCCTATCGCCATAACAATCGCCAAATTTTGGGTTGACCTTACAAGCATTTGTGATATAATTGCTTTAAGCCTTATAACATTAAGGAGGGATGATGAGTCAGACATGGTTTTTGCTTCTGGCTATTGCGTTTTTGGTAGTAGTAGTTTTTTTTATATCTGTACTGCTCGAATTGAGAAAATCAGCAAGGGCGCTAACAGAATTTTTAAGAAATACCGAAGCTTCGCTTAAACCAGCACTGGAAGAATTTCAATTGAGCCTCAGGAGCCTGAGAAAGATTACTGACGATATAAATGAAGTTACAGAGGACATAAAAACAGTATCAGACAGTGTCAGGGGTGTTAGCCAAAACTTTTACAAAATCAGCAGTCTTATAAATGAGGTTAGCTCTGATGCGCTTATTAAAGTTTCGGGTCTAAGGGTTGCGATAAGAACAGCCCTTGAGGTCTTATTAAATAACATCTTAAAGAAAGGAGGCAGTCGATGAGAGAGGACAGCGGATACGGTGCAGGTTCGGTCTTTCTTTCCTTTCTGCTAGGAAGTATTGTAGGTGCAGGGATTGCCCTGCTTTTAGCTCCCCAGTCAGGAAGAGAGACAAGGCAAAAGATTAGGGAGTTAGCAGATGATGTAAAAGATAAGGCAGAGGACTATGTGGAGAAGGCGAAGGGTAAGATGACATCTACCTTAGAACAGGGAAAAGATTTTTTTGAAGAAAAAAAGTCTGTTATAACAAGTGCGTTCGAAGCAGGAAAAGATGCGTATGAAAAAGAAAAGGAAAGACTGTCAAAAGAATAGCGATGGATAATGCATGAGGTGTCTATTGCTCTAAATGTTCTGGATATAGCCATCGACAACTGCAGGAAATCTGGCTATGACAGAATAGAGTCCATCAGGTTAAAGATAGGCAGGGCGGCGGGTATAATGCCCGACGCCCTTGTTTTTGCATTCGACGCGGTCAAAACCGATACCTTGGCAGAAAAAGCAACCATTATAATAGATCATGCACCAGTAGGCGGTTCATGCAATACCTGCAAAAAGAATTTTGTTTCGGAAGAGACCTATGTCTTATGCTGTCCCGAGTGCGGAAGCAACTCATTCAGGATAAACTCAGGGCGCGAACTCGAAATTATTGATATAGAGGTAGTTTGATAATGAAGATTAAGGTTGTAACCCGTATACTTGAGGCTAATGAGAGGATCGCAGCTGAAAACCGCAAATTATTTGATAATGCAGGGGTTTATGTCATTAATTTGATGAGTGCGCCGGGCGCCGGGAAGACATCACTTCTTGAAGAGACAATAAAAGAAATTAACAACAGGCTAAAAATTGCGGTTATAGAAGGCGACATCGCAGGCACTCAGGATGCAGAAAGGATAGGCAATTTAGGCATACCTGTTGTTCAGATAAATACAGGAGGCGCCTGCCATCTTGACGCCAATATTATTAATGAAGTTTTAGGCGAGATTCCCTTAAAGCATATTGACCTCCTCTTTGTTGAAAATGTAGGGAATCTTGTATGTCCTGCAGAATTCAACATCGGAGAAGACATCAAGGTAATGCTCCTGAGCATAACAGAAGGGGATGATAAGCCTTTGAAATACCCATTGATGTTTCAGGAATCATCAGCATTAGTCCTGAACAAGATTGACCTACTGCCCTATACAAATACAGATATAGAAAAGATAAAAAGGGATGCATTCTCCCTAAACCCTTCTTTAAAGATATTTAAGGTCTCGTGTAAGACTGGCGAAGGGGTAAGAGAATGGACTGACTGGCTTTTCAGCATTGCGAAAAAAGATTGATCTGTTCTGCACAAGAAGTTTGTTCCAGCCTTATCTGTGATAGTTTATAATAAAACAAGTGTCTCATATGAAATGCCTAAATATATCAATAAAGGGAATTGTCCAGGGCGTTGGATTTAGGCCATTCATCTACAACCTTGCAAGCGAGATGTCTCTAAAAGGATTTATAACGAATACCTCAGACGGTGTTTTCATATCTGTTGAAGGAATAAATCTGAACAGATTTACAGAACGCATAAAGACAGAAGCCCCTGCAATCGCAAAGATTATGAGCATCGAAACTTTTTCTGATGAACCTCACGGCTACGCTGATTTCAAGATAACAGAGAGCAAAGAAACCGGTAGTTTTACCCATATCTCCCCTGATATCTCGATCTGTAACGACTGCCTGTCAGAAATGCTTGATAAAAATAACAGGCGTTATCTCTACCCGTTTATAAACTGCACTAATTGCGGGCCAAGATTTACAATCACAAAAGCAGTACCTTATGACAGACCCAATACAACTATGTCTGTTTTCACGATGTGTCCTGAGTGCGAGGCTGAATATAATAACCCTGATGACAGGAGATTTCATGCACAGCCTAATGCATGCCCGGTCTGCGGTCCAACATTAGAGTTAAAAGTGAAAAGTGAAAAGTTAAAAATTGCTGATATAGAAAATTCGATAGAGGCAGCCATCAATATTTTAAGACAGGGCGCTATTGTCGCCGTTAAAGGACTTGGCGGTTTCCATTTTGCATGTGATGCCACAAATAAGGATTCGGTCGAAAAACTAAGAAATAAAAAAAGAAAAGGCAACAAACCCTTTGCGCTCATGGCGCCAGACATTAAGACAATAGAAAACTATTGCGAAGTATCAGAAAATGAAAAAAACATCCTGACTTCCAGTAAAAGGCCGGTCGTTCTTCTGAGGAAAAAAGACACGGCGGTTCTTCCTGAAGCAATAGCTCCCAACAGCAAATATCTCGGCTTTATGCTTCCTTATACCCCCCTGCACTATCTTTTATTCTATCATCCTCTGACTTATAACCTGCAACCTGTCACTTGCAACTTTGCTGCTTTAGTTATGACAAGCGGAAACCTGTCTGAAGAACCAATTGTGATTGACAACAATGAAGCGACAGCAAAGCTTTCTGACATATCAGATGCATTCCTTGTTCATAACAGAGATATCTTCATGAGATCTGACGACTCAGTCGTAACCCGGCATTTCCTGACTGCGAAGGACAAACCCCTCTTCATCCGCCGTTCACGAGGATATACTCCTGAGCCAATAGATTTGCATGATGATGGTCCAGAAGTATTGGGATGCGGCGCTGACATAAAAAATACCTTCACACTCACAAAGGGAGACTATGCAATTCCAAGCCAGCATATAGGCGATATGGAAAATTATGAGACAGTTCAATTTTTTGAAGAGAGCCTCAATAATCTAAAAAATGTTTATAGAGTCAACCCTGTCGCTATCGCCTATGACCTGCATCCCGGTTATCTGTCAACAAAATGGGCCTTATCACAAAGCTCCAAGTTTTCTTATTATGGAATACAACATCATTATGCGCATATTGCATCAGTCATGGCAGAAAATGTTATGAAGAGAAAGGTCATAGGTGTCGCGTTTGACGGCACAGGTTACGGCACTGATGGAAATCTCTGGGGAAGCGAATTTTTAATTGCAGACATATCAGGTTTTAAGAGGGCAGGACATTTTAAATATATCCCCCTGCCAGGAGGCGAGATGGCCATCAAAGAGCCATGGAGAACTGCAACAAGCTATATAAGGAATATTGCAGGCGATGAAAGCCTGCAATATCTGAAATCCATAGGCTTTATCGAAAAATACGGGACTGACAGGTTAAATGATATTCTGAAGATTCTTGACAACAGGGATTTTTCACCATTATCATCAGGCGCAGGCAGGTTATTCGACGCTGTCTCGGCAATACTCGGTATATGTGATAAAAACACATTTGAAGGAGAGGCTGCGGCTGCGCTTGAGTCTTATACCATAGATTCTATAGAAGATGATTACCCTGTGAATATCGTATTCAGGGAAAAGATTGAAGTGGATTTTTCCATGACGATATTGAGGCTGATAGAGGACATGAGGCATGGGATTGAAAAAAATATAATTTCAACGAAATTTCATAACACTATTGTTGCAGTAATAACCGGGGTTGCTCAGAGACTCAGCACGCTTTACAGATTATACGATGTGGTTCTGAGCGGTGGAGTTTTTCAGAACGTTTACCTTCTTAAGAATACCGATGACAGGCTTAAATCAGCAGGTCTCAATGTATATATAAATCAGAAGGTGCCTCCTAATGATGCCGGCATATCCTTAGGACAGGCATATATTGTCAGGGAACGCGCAAAAGGGCCAAGCGTTCCGGGTCAATAGAAAGACATAATGTGATAGCTATGGAACAAATAGTGGAAGATATAAAAAGATTTATGAATCAGATACGTAAACCGGTAAAACTTATGGAGGTCTGTGGAACTCATACTGTTGCAATATTCAGGGAAGGGATCAGAGGGCTGCTTCCAGAAAATATACGCCTGCTCAGCGGTCCTGGATGTCCCGTATGCGTCACCTCCGTCGAAGATGTTGAAAAAGCTATGGCAATAGCAAAAAATAAAGATTTAATCTTCACAACATTTGGCGATATGATGCGTGTGCCCGGTATCAAAAAGAATCTCTCCGATATAAGAGCCGAGGGCTCTGACATAAGAGTTATCTATTCTCCAATAGATGCCCTCAAAACCGCATCAGAAAATAAAGATAAAAGAGTTGTTTTTTTTGCAACGGGATTTGAGACAACATCCCCCTCAATAGCAGCGACATTGTACGAAGCTGAACGAACAGGGATCAAGAATTTCTATATATATTCGGCTTTCAAACTTATACCCCCGGCGCTTGAAGCCCTGCTCAGCTCCGGAGATACCATTATTGATGGGTTTATTCTTCCAGGGCATGTGAGCGCTATAATAGGCGCCAGACCTTATGATGTCATTGCTACAAAATACAGAAAGCCTTCTGTTGTAACAGGATTTAGCGCTGAGGATATACTTCAGGGGATAAGCATGCTTCTTGAACAGATATCGACTGGCAAAACAGAGGTAAAGATTCAATATAAAAAAGTTGTCAGGGAAGAAGGAAACCTTAAAGCTCTCACCTTCATAGACGAATTCTTTGAACCTTTTGATGCATATTGGAGAGGGATAGGAATAATACCATTGAGCGGACTTAAACTCAGAGAAAAATACAGGAACAGAGATATAAATTCTGTGATCCAGACAGATATCTCATTCAATGAAAATCCGCAGGAACCGCAAGGCTGCTCATGCGGCGAGGTCTTAAGGGGTATCAAAACGCCTGCGGAATGTCCTCTCTTTGCAACTGCATGCACGCCTGAAAACCCTGTTGGAGCCTGCATGGTAAGCACAGAAGGGAATTGTTCAGCTTATTATAAATATCATCTGACATGATAAAAACATTAAAAGCAGGACACAGTATTTATACTAAATATCAGGTAGCCACCAATGGATAGGATTCTGCTCGGTCACGGAAGCGGCGGAAGCCTGATGCATAAACTCGTAAGAGAATATTTCGTTCCTGAATTTGAGATGAAGAGCCTTGGAGACTCAGCAGTCATAGATATCAATTCCATATTCCAAACTCTCACCTCGGTGAATCGTCCGGAGCGACCAAATTTCAAACTTGCCTTTACCACTGATTCGTATGTGGTCTCCCCTATTTTCTTTCCAGGAGGAAACATAGGTGAACTTGCAGTTTATGGCACAGTGAATGACCTTGCAATGGCAGGCGCAGAGCCTCTCTATATAAGCGCAGGGTTCATATTTGAAGAGGGTTTTTTAATAGAGGATCTGAAAAAAATACTTGCAGCAATGTCAGCGGCGGCGAAAAAAGCAGGCGTAAAGATTATTGCCGGAGATACAAAGGTGGTTAATAAGGGCAAAGGCGACGGCATCTTTATAAATACCTCCGGGATAGGTATCATCAGGGAAGGCGTCAATATATCCCCATTGAATATCAGGGCTGGTGATAAAATTATTGTCAGCGGTATGGCCGGCAATCACGGCATCGCTGTGATTGCCGAGCGTAATGGATTAAGCTTTAATCCGCCTGTATTAAGCGATACTGCACCATTAAATCATGTGGTGCAGGAAATGCTCGCTTGCGGAGAGGTGCACGCAATGAGAGATCCGACAAGAGGAGGTATTGCTACTACACTGAAAGAAATGGCTCTGGAATCAGGCCTATGTTTTATGATAGAAGAAAACGCCATACCTGTGGCTAACGGAGTAAGGGGTGCATCAGAACTGCTCGGCCTTGATCCGCTCTATGTGGCAAATGAAGGCATATTATTAGCAGTCGTAAAACGTAAAGATGCTGAAACACTGCTCAAGACTTTGAGAAAAAATCCCTATGGTGAGAATGCAAACATTATTGGTTATGTATCAGAATCTCCTTCAGGAAAGGTTCTCTTAAAGACAAAAATTGGAGGTAATAGAATGCTCGATATGCTTTCAGGCGAGCAACTGCCGAGGATATGCTAAATACTATAACAATTGATTAACATATGACAAACAGCTTCAGAATTTTTATAATCGACAAAATTTTTATATGGCATAACTTTATCTATTTTTATGTTATGCTTTTTATTCAAATCGCCTCAATGGGTCTTTTTTATCAGGTGTCGTATAAAAATTCTTCACCTGCTTGTCACATGTCTGTTTTAGAAAGGGGAATTATGAATAAAAAAACAAAATTTATTGTTTTTTTATTTGTTCTGGTATTTTTCTTCTCCTGTGTTCCAAAGGAAGAGATAAAACCGCCGCCAACGCCTGCAAAGATTGCAGTAGTCCTTGGCGCCGGCGCCTCAAAAGGATTTGCGCACATTGGCGTATTAAAGATACTCGAGGCAAATAAGATTCCTGTTCATATGATAGTTGGAACAAGTGCAGGGAGTTTTGTCGGCTCTCTTTATGCTTATGGGTATAATGCCTTTGAACTTCAGAGGCTTTCATTTGAAATAGAAAAAGGTGATGTTGTTGACCTCATGATCCCTGACAATGGATTCATAAAAGGCGAAAAACTTGAAGGATATATAAACAGAATTCTGAACAACACCCCTCTCGAAAAACTCAGGATACCGCTTTACGCTGTTGCAACTGAAATTCAGAGCGGAAAAGAGGTTGTCTTTGCCACCGGAAACACCGGGACTGCTGTGCGGGCAAGCTGTTCGATTCCAGGAATATTCAGACCTGTTACCATCGCAGGAAAAACATATGTTGATGGCGGCGTTGTAAGCCCGGTTGCAGTTAATGCCGCACGGAAATTAGGCGCTGATATAGTTATTGCTGTGGATATATCAGGTGATGTTGAATCATCCAAGCCTGAAGGAACTATCGATACTATTCTCCAGTCTATAACTATAATGTATTCAAAACTTGCTGCGATTCAGATCGCAAACGCTGATATAGTAATCAGACCAAAGGTCGGCTATATAGGAGGCACTGATTTTACAAAAAGGCACGAGGCTGTTCTTGAGGGAGAAAAGGCTGCAATAGAAGCGCTGCCGAAGATACAGGAAATCGTGAATAGATTGAAGCAGGAAGGAAGGCTGAATTAGAATGCGCTTTTTCGCTTTTGCTCTACACCTATCAGTAGTCACACTCATAAGTTGGTAAAGTCGCTGTTTTCTCCTCAACAAACTTCAGAAAATAGCAAGAAAACCAATTTTATCCCCACAGATGTGGATAAAATTGCTCTATGAAGCCATCAACAAAATTAAATTGAAAGCCCATATTATTCAGTATCTTCTCAATTATTGTTACTCCCAGTAAAACAGGCAACATATATGTCGCTACCGTGATCTTGAAGAATCCGCAACCAAGTCTCCGAATAGATGAAAAATTATTGATGACAGGCGCCAAGACTATATATTCGAATAAGAATAGCGTAGCTGCCGGAAGAGTAGTAAATGCAGTTATAGTCTGAAAAAATCCATTGAGGATCTTATTTTTTCCTATCTTGTCTCTAATGTTATAAAATGAATAGGTAAATGGTTTATTTGATGTTGCCGCTTCTATAAACCATTTAATGTGAAGATAAGAAATTACATACGCGGTTATCAAAGTAACATCGATTACCGGCCTGAAATGGCTTTCGCTGTCTCCATAGATCGTCTTGATATTGACAAATCGTATTGCTGTTCCCATATCTCCTGCCTTCAGTAATATTTCTGTCTCTGTAACATACCTCTCCGTTGTCAGGCAAATCTTTTTTATTAATGAAAGGGGATATAGTCTGAATCCGCATTGGGTATCTTCTATAAACTGATTTGCTGCGAAGGAGATATAAAATCTGGCTATATGCATGGAATTATATCTTGCCCTCGGTATCTTCTCTTTTTCGTGCATCCTTGAACCAACAATTATATCCTCCCGATACGTATTATGGGCATTAATGAAAAGCGGTATGTCATCAGGGTCATGCTGGCCGTCCGCATCCATGCTTATTACTGATTTATAACCTTCTTCTATTGCCTTCTGAAAAAGCTTTTTTAATGCATTTCCCTTCCCCTTATTCTTGTTTATCACTATCACCTCTGCCCCTGCATCAGAAGCAAGAGATGCTGTATTATCCGTCGAGCCATCATCTGCAACAATAACTTTTTGAACATATTTTAAGGCGCCTCCAACCACACTTTTTATGGTTTTGGATGCATTGTAAGCAGGTATTACAACACAAAGCTTAGATGTCAATTTGCAAACCTTCCTTCATAAGGATTTCACCCGCTGCCTTAGCACCTGAATATGCAGCAGCAAGGACACCGCCCCCCATATCTCCCCAATGGCCAGCGATAGAGAGATTTTTTATGCCATGCCTCGCTACATTTCTGAAGCCGCTCGCCTGCCTCCAACCAAATGCGGCACCCCTATAATTTCCGGTATATCGCTCAAGTGTTTGGGGTGTCGCCGAATCAATAACAAGAATTCTGTCTTTTAAGTCGGGAATAACTTTTTCAGTCTTTTTTAAGATTATATCTGTGCATCTTGATTTATCAAAATCTTTATTCGTTGCTTCGACCATCTCATGGAAAACGACAGTATGGCAGTTGTGCGGGGCACGGAATTTATCCTCCAGACTGGAGATTGTTATTCCGATTGTTGACTTATCCATAAATGCCGCTTCCGGTTTGAAAAAACTCTCTATATCGTATGAAGGGAAGTAGCCGAGACTTGAATGTGTTTTGATCTCTCCTTTGATGCCTGTGTAGACAATAAAAAAAGACATAGAAACGCCTACATCCGTGGTCATCTTTTCTGCAATAGAAGCATGCCTTCCTCCCAATAGATTTTTGAACGTTGAATTAAAGTCTGCATTGGAAATGATATGTCGTGATGTATATTCATCAGCATTATCACATATAATTCCACAACAATTGTTATCTCTGTCTAAAAGAATCTTCTTGACGCCATTGCCGAGTATTACCCTGCCTCCATTTTTGCGGATTCCATCTGCTAAAACATCTGCAAGCCTCTGAAACCCTCCCACAGGACGATATGCGCCATGCGTAAAATAGCTCATAATCAGAGCAATCATCGAAATGAGGGAAACCCTGGATGGTGGTAGACCTAGGAAAGGACACCTGTCAGAAAGTATCGCCTTCAGTCTGTAATCCTTCAGGTATTCACTCAGTAACTCATTATATGTGGTGTTCATGAACTTTAAAATTTTGGGTGATATGTTATTCGAACCGGCATTATTAGAGATGAACATATTTGTCGCCGATTGTATCATCTCATAGACCCTGCATGCTATTTTAAAGAACTCCTTTATCCCTGCAGACTCTGACGGAAATAACGATGTTAGTCTATCGATATATGCATTCATATCAGCATCTACAGGAATTTCGATGTCTGGAAAGATGCTGACCCTAATAGGGTCTATCCTTAAAAAACCGAGGTCATTATGAACACCCAGTTTTTCTAACACCTTAAATATCAATCCGTCAGGGGCAACACCGGATATGCAGTCAACAGCAGCATCAAAGACAAAACCCTTTCTTTCAAATGAAGCAATGTAACCTCCTGGGGTTACGTGTCTCTCTATCAATAATGTTCTTAACCCTTTTGATGCAAGAATTCCTGCGCTTATAAGTCCGCCAATCCCGCTTCCTATAACTATTGCATCAAAATCCTTCATTGTTAAATCCTTTCTCTATTTAAATAGAGAATGGCCGGCAACATCACTAAAGAGGTTAGTGTACATGAGACAGCGCCTATGCTGAGGACACTGCCTATGGTAGCAATTCCTGAGAACTTTGCCGTTACAAGGCTTCCGCAGCCCGCAACTGTCGTGCCTGCACACATCAGGACATTTTTCCCTGTTATCCTGAGAGCACTGCCTACATCCCCTTCTTTTTCCCTAATAAAAGCTTGCATAACATAAATGCCATAGTCAACCCCAAAACCGAAGATCAATGCAATGGCGCCGATATTTATGAAATTGAAATTTAAATTCGCATATCCCAGTATTCCCAAAGTAAGAAGAAAACCTGCTATGACAGGCAGCATGGTCAGCACGACATAGAATATCTTTTTAAAGAACCAGTAAATGACGATGAAATTAAAAGTAAGAGTAAGGATAGTCGCCAGGATGCTTCCCCTGATTATGGATGATTTTATTTCATCGAAAAGAAACGGCCTGCCGAGCAAGATCCAGTTTTGATCAGATCTTATATAATTCTTGATTTCTTTCAACGTATGAGCGTCCCAATCCTTCCCGGTCGGATAGATATAAGCTGCTATGGACAGGTCTTTTTTATTATAAAAATGGTTGATTCTTGGGTCCTGTATGGTTTCTACCTCTTCGAGACTGACTACGCCTTCGCTGGTTACAGCAGAGAGAACCTTACCAAGATAATCGCTGACATAATCCTCTTGATAGCTCATCCCATATTTCACAGTGGCAGATTCAAATGCATCTTTTATATTATCTGGCCGCAGTGAGATCCTGAATTCGGCAAGTCTGTCGTTTGTCAGCCTCTGAGCAGAAAGTGAAGGCAAAAAGAAGTTTAGTGAGTCATAGCTTTTTATCAAACCATTCCCCTTTAATTCAGATAGCGTTTTTTCCAGGAGATCAAAGCTATTAAAAAGGCTTTTCTTGTCTTTGCCGTTTATGAGAATAATCAACGGCTCCCCTTTTTGATTTATCTCTTTTGTTATCTTTATTGATCGGCTATCTTTGATGCCGATGTGTTCAGGATTATTGTCAAAGCCCAATTTTGAAATGCCAAAACCAGCAAAGATTATAAAAAGGCCGCTTACAAATAGTATATGCCGGGGTTTAGATACAACAAGATTAATAAGGCCCTCTACCCCGGACGAGATGTTTCCCTTATATAATATATTTTTCGATCGGCTCCTGATTACCCACAGAAGCAGAGAATTCATCAAAAGAAGAGAGGAAATGAGACAGAGGATAACACCAATCCCTGCAACGATTCCAAGTTCATACAATCCTTCGAACCTTGTGGCTATAATGCTGAAAAATGACAGAGATGTGGTAACTGCAGAGATGACAAAGGCAGATCCCGTCTTTGTGAGGGTTATCTCCATCGCCTTCCGAATATCTTTGCCGTCCATCAGTTCATCACCATATCTCTTTAATGTATGCATCGAATAATCAACATATAAACCTATGAGGACGGCAGCAACAATACTCGTGACAATGTTCAGGCTTCCGAATAGAAAAGATGCAAAGGCCAATGTCATCGAGAGTGATGCAAGAAGCGTAAACGCAATTATCAGGAGAGCCGCCACCCTTACCCTGTAAACCAGCCATATAAGCAGTCCTATCAGCAGCACAGAAAGAGCAAATGAGCTTAGAATATCATGTTGAATAGTCTGCCTCACCTCCTCTGAAATGATATGGCCTCCGGTAGTTCCTATCTTGATATCAGCAGGATTATTGTGCTCTCTGAGGGATGAAGAGATTATAGCGTCCATCTCTCTTTTAAAATCCTTTACAAATGCCATATCCCTGCTCCTGCCCTTTGGTTTTACAAAAATAAAGGCTGCGGAGTGATCTTTTGTGAAATAATATCCGGAGCTGAAGTCAAAAACATCATCTCTCTCAGAGCGTTTTATGGAATCCATTATGATCCCGCTTACATTCAGAGGATCTTTTCTAACCAGCTCATAATCCAGAGGGGAACTAAATGGTGAAATCAGTCTCTGGTAATTAAGTCTGACCTGCCGCTTAATCCCTTCTGTAGTAAGCCTCTCCCTCAGTTGTCTAATCCCTTTTTCATCAAGGAATAATGGAAAATGCTGTATGAAGAAGTCATTCTTAAACCCGAAAGGGGTGTGGTCAACGTATTCTATGAATGGAGATGTGCTGAGATTTTTGGTAAGAGTTTCTATAAGGTCTGTATTTTCATCAATCTTGCCATTCTTGGATTCCACAGACACTACAACCTTATCCATAAGGCCGTACTTTTCAATGAAGTCACTAAATTGCGAAACAGACCTATTGCCTTTTGGAAGGACATCTATGATGTCTGACTTTATCTCCATTTTAAAGACTATAATCAAAGAGATTAACGTCAGAAGGGAAAAGACAATAACTATTAACTTGTGATATGAAAAGACAATATTGACTACTTTTTTTAAGATGTGTTCCATGGATGATTATTGTAACTTAAAAAATGCAATTTTAAATATATCCCCTAAATATTAGGATTGAGAAAAATTCCCCGGATAGAACAAGCAGGTGAGAAATTTTTATACGACACCTTGTAAAAAAGACCTAAGAGCTGAAAACGGTATAAACTGAATCGTTAAGCCACAAACGATTGCCATAAACTTTATCCCGTCGATTATAAAAATTTTGAGGCTGCTTGTTCTATGCATTATTGGGGACTTAAATAGCCGACTTCGCGGCAATGACAGTCTTGCTCGTCCCAGGAAGAAGCAATCTTCCCCCGCTTATACCAAAAAGAATTTTTGAAAGATTTCCTGATACAACTGATATCACTCTCTCAGCATATTTGGCTGGCAAAGTCGGGCTGCCTGGTTTAATGTTGATTGAGGAAAAGCCTGCCTTATTAAGCAGCAGTCTTATCGTTTCCGGAGAAAAATCATATAAATGAAACGGCGTATCATAAAGGTTATTTCTGAGATTAAAACGAGAAAGAAATTTGACGATCGGCGTTGTGTGCGGAACCCTCAGAACCAGCACCCCATCTGGTTTCAGCATATGAAATATCTTCTTCAGGGCAGAAAGGGGATCGAAGAGGTGTTCCAGAACATAAAAAGCGGTTATTACATTAAAGGAGCATGCCGGAAAGTCTGAGTCATCTATTGTAGTCTCTATTACGTCAAGACCTTTTTCTCTTGCATGGTGTAAAGCCTTCGCAGACGGATCAATACCCTTTACCGACCATCCGTGTCCCTTCATCATAGCAATAAAATGTCCGTATGCGCACCCTATATCCAGCAAGCTTCCTCTATCAGGAAAACGCCTGTTCAGAAATACCGTTACCTCTCTGAAGTTTCCCTCCATGAGTTTCAGCCATGAATGTTCATCCTTCTCATCCCTCTGGTGGTAGGTATCATATAATTTTATGAGCTCTTCCCTGTCTGGCTGCGGATTTATATATACAAGCCCGCACTGTTTGCATTGGACTATCTTAAAGTTATTTTGGATTGTAATGAGAGAGGTTTCATCAATACCGCATAGGTTGCAGTTAACATATTGCATATTATTCACTATCGGCAATCGTCACAATAGCAATTGCTAAATCATCCGAACAGCTCGTACTCACAAAAGTTCTTTTGCCATAACACAATTCTTTAGCCTTATTATAGAGAAGAATTGAAAACACGCCTTCTTTATTTATCACTTCAATATCCTTCCACTCGATGCCATTACTCCACCCTGTACCAATTGCCTTCATAAATGCCTCTTTGGCAGCAAATATGATTGCCAGGTGTTTATAGGAATATCTTTTATTTAAACAATACTGTATTTCATTATCTGTAAAAACTTTTTTGAGCATCAGTATGTCTTTCATCCAATGTCCGATCCTTGAAATCATAACTATATCCGTACCTATCATATAGCTACATAACTCACTGATAGGTAAGCCACTGGTTTGACCAGTGTGACTTGAAAAGGTTTGACCTTGCAGAATTAAGTAAGATAAACCTCCAGAGAGGCTTGACGGAGTCAAAGGCTATCTGGAGGTTTAAATGGACAGTTATAAA